>CAYJLS010000016.1:0-33414 GCA_964371065.1 uncultured Anaerolineaceae bacterium
CCTACTTCCCCTCGCTGGTGGAAATCGGCGCAGGATTTGGTGTGATCGCCTTCGGTCTGACCGCCTTCTCGCTCGGCGTCCGCTATCTGAGAGTGGTGGATCATCGTTACGTGGCGCAAGAACACGAATCAGTGAAAAGCGAAGCGCCTGAGACGGTACTCGCGTGAGGGAAAGTAGACACGTAAACAGGTAGACAGGTACAAAAGTAAAATGAAGAAGCCTCCTGAATTTTCAGGAGGCTTCCTTGTCTACCTTGTGTACGTGTGTACGTGTGTACCTTGTATCCTGTGTACCTTGTATCCTGTGTACTTTTGTACCTGTCTACTCTTCCAACGCACCCGCGTCGATCCATGCCTGGATTAGGGCGAGTTCATCCTCGAGCAGGACCGCGTACGGATGAGCGCCACTGGCAAACTTTGTGACCAGCAGGCTGTTCGCCGAATCCCCGGCAATGAACCACGGGCCGCTCGCGCCGCCTTGAACGGCAGTGGCATAGGAGCTCAGATTCAATCCAGCCGTGGCAGTAGCGCCATGGCAACTCGTGCATTTAGTGGCAAAGAGCGGGCCAATGACACTGTTCCACGTTGTTGCGGAGGAGGGCGCCGCGGGAGACGCGCTGGTGGTGGGCGCGCGCGTGGGGCTGGGCATTGGGGTGGGAATCGGGGTGGGCGTTTGCGGGACGAAAACCTGAACGGCCTCGGGTTGGGGCGGGATGGTTGTCAGCGCGGTGTTTTCAGAGGTGGTAAAGCCATATACACCGGCGAGCATCACAATCGTCAGGAGGGCCGCGACAGGGAGGTAAATCCGCTGGCGCTTGCGCAGGGCGGACGCGTCCGCGCGTCGTTCGGCGACGCCCGCTTTGATGTCCGCCAGTTCGAGCGGATGTTCGTGGAGCATTTCGTCTTCGGTCATGCGGCCGGTCCACATGGCTTTGTTAAAGTGTTTGAGGTGGACGCCATACATGTGCCAGACGATGATGGCCAGCACGGCCAGCAGGGCCTCGCCGCCGTGCGCGGCCTTGGCCGCAGGGATGAACTCACCGGGCAGGAATTTTGCGGTCGTTATCGGATTCCACATCAGGAAACCGGTGAAACCCATCACCACCGTGCCCCACACAAAAGCCCAGTATTCGGCTTTTTCTTCAAAGGTGTAACGTCCCATTTGCGGGCGGGACTTTTTGAATCCCAGGTTGTAGAGAAACGCGACCAGCGCGTCTTTGGCGTCCTGCAAAACAGGGAGCATGGTCATGCGGCGGCGCTCGACGAAAATCTTGTAGCCGACCACGATGATATGGTAGATCGTGACGAGCATCATCACGGTGGCGGCAGTGTGATGGATGGCGCGCAGGTTCTCGATGCCGCCGAGGAATTTGACGAAGGCCACCGCGGTGGGATGCGCGGCGTATTTTTGCGGCAGGCCGGTGAGTCCCAGTGTGGTGAACGAGAGCAGCATGAGGATATGCTCGACGCGCTGCGCCAGCGCGAACCGGACGTACGTGCGCGGCGCCTCTTTCTTGGACCCTTCGACGTTGCTCAGGGCATGCTTTGGTTTGGTTGCCATTAGTGAGCCGCTCCCTTCCCGCGTTGGATCAAGCGTCGAATGATGTCGCTGACCACGAAGACCAGCATCCCGCCGATCACCGCGGGGATGAAGAATTTATAGAACAGGTTGACGTAGTAGACCAGCGGATACTTCTGCGGGCTGGCATCGTAGTGGCTCATCCATGCAGACGGGAAGTTGGCCGTTGCGTCGGGGTGACAGCGCTGGCATCGTTTCAGCAGGTTTTCTTTCAGCGCGATGCCGGTCTGGGGATTGTCGGTTTTGGAGATGTTGTGCGTGCCGTGACAGTCAATGCAGACGGGTTTGTTGGTGGGCAGGTCGGGCGAGTTCTGCTCAAACAGGGTCACGGTCGTGCCGTGATAGTCGGCCACGTAGGTGTTCAACACGTTGGTGGAGATGCCATACTTGTCCATGATCTTCGCGTCGGTATGACAGCGGGCGCACAGCAACGGGATGTTGTTGCGGAACTCCACGGTGCGCGGGTCTGTGATGTTGTGGTTGCCGTGGCAGATGATGCAGTTCGGTACGTCGAGGTTACCTTCGTCAATCAGGGCCGCGCCGTGGACGCTTTCCTTGTAGGTGGCGGCGATGTCGCTGTGACAGCGCGCGCACACGTCGGGGACTTCCTCGCGTCCCGCGGCAAACTCGGAGTAGTGCGGGTTGTGGCAATCCGCGCACATGGCGGCGTTGTGGTTGCCCGCTTCCAGCGTCTGCTGGTGGACGCCGCTCATGGCTTTGGTCCCCTGTTCCTCATGACACCCCTTGCAGGCGGAGCGGGTGGACTGGTAGAGAGCGTAATTGAATTCGCGCAGTCCACTTTTGGCATATTCGGGATGGGGGAAGCCGGTGATGTCGGCGTGACAATCCGTGCAGGCGAGTTCCGCCTGACCATGCGCGGATTCGGCAAATTTGTTGCCGTCTATGCTGAGCAGGATGTCTTCCCCGCCGACGGGCAGGAGCATGTTGGACTGGCTGTGGCAAACCAGGCACTCTTCGTTGGCAGGTTGGGGAGCCGCGGCCGGCAGGGACGCGGACGCGGCGGTAGCGGAACCCGCTGAAGGTCCCGCGAGCGAAGCGAGAACCGCCGCAAGCAACGCCAGTCCCGCGCTCCAAAGCAGGAAGCGCAGGCGGGGGCGCATGCTGATTTCAATCAATCGTCTCATTGCACTCTCCTGTAATTCAGACAGGACCAGTCTTGGGATAGTTGCCCCATTCTATGCGGTTGTGTTGGATTTGAGAATGTGCTTAATATCACAACTTTTGGGTGATTACAGGAATGCCCCGCTGAAGGTTGCCAGCGTTTCCGAAAATCGGTAGTCTTCCTCTAGGGTGCGGTTCCTGATGATTGCCAACGAAATTGAACCGCGAAGGGGCGAAGAACGCGAAGAATGCCCTTCGCGACATTCGAACACTTGCCCTCCCGAAGGACATCGGGACGATGTGGCGGGCAGTGCCAGGGAAACTTCGCGGACTTCGCGTCTTCGCGGTAAAAAATTGAAACACACTCAAAAGGGCGAGGCGGCGCGTAACGTCCCGCAGGCATTGTCCTGGGCATGTTGGAACAGCTTTGGAATCAGAAACCTGCGGGACGTTTTACATCGGTGCGTTAGTTATTGGGCGCGCCGGCCGCGATCCAGTCCAGGATGATTTGTATTTCACTCGCCGACAGGGCGCCCGTGGGAGGCATCAGGCCGCCCTGCAAGCCCTGCAAGCGTTGCGCCAAAATACTGTTGGCGGCATCGGATGGAATGACCGCCGGGCCGTTAGCGCCGCCCGCCATGACACCCTGGTAAGAGGTTGAATCCCAGCCGCCAAGTTTTGACTGTGCGTTGTGGCACAGCGCGCACTTGGCCTGGAATATGGGCGCGACCTGTCCCGAGAAACTAACTGCGCCGGGTGTTCCGCCGGCCGCGTTAGGCCCGAAACTTCGGATGTATTGCGTCAATTGCTGGATTTGGGCGCTGGTGAGCAAATCGCCCCAGGCAATCATCGCGGTGGCTTCGTGTCCGCTGTTGATCGCCTCAAACAGGGACTGGTCATCGTATCGGGACTGGAATTCCTGTGTGTTAAGCGCCGGTCCGATGGCGCCTTCGCCTTGCAGTCCATGACAGTTTGAACATACTTCGGCAAATATTTGCGCTCCGCTAAGATCCGATTGAGGACCGGCTGAGGTATTGGGATTGGGAGTCACCGGCAATTCGACGGGCGGGTTGGCCTCCCAACTGCGGATGAAGGCCACCACTGCATCAATTTGATCGGCAGTCAAGGGTCCGCCGTTTGAGGCTCCAAAGGGGGACATTCCAAAGTCCGGCTGTCCCTGGGAAATAATATTTCGCAGAGTGGCATCGTCACGGGTTTTCAGGTATTCCGCCGAACTGATCGGGGCAATAATGTCGCCTGTGCGCGTCGGGTTTGGACCGCCCTCTCCATACTGGCCGTGACAAACTTTGCAGTTCTCGGCAAAGATGCCGGCCCCGGCAACAGCCCCACCGCCCTGGCTGGTGGACAGCGTGTATTTCACCAACGCATCCAACTGCTGCGTAGTAAGGATATCGCCCCACACCGGCATGGTGACGTGGGGGCCGCCGCTGCTGATGATCTTACGCGCGCTTTCCTTATCCGGCGCGGGCGGCACTTTATCCCCATGGCAGGAGGCGCAATGCCGGCCAAAAAGATCGGCGCCTTGCGGGACCGATTTTGGGTCAACCACATAAGCCGCCAGAACGTCAAGGTCTGCTACGCTGAGCGTTCCTTTCCAGCCAGGCATGGTCAAGTGCTGTCCGCCTTTGGAGATCAGATCGTGCAATTCTGTTTCAGTCCCAGTGAAAGCCACGCCCTGTCCATGACAACCGGAGCAGTTGACCGCAAAGAGGCGTTGGCCATCCGGCGCGGCCAGGAAGTTCAGCAAGGCGTTTTGTTGATCGGCGGAAAGAGTCTTTTGCCAATCGGGGATTTGCAAATCCTTATGCGCCGGATAATCGGCGCCCTCGTCGAAAACGCGTTGTATTTCCGCCGGGTTGCCGGTTGCCTGAATGACCTGCTCATGGCAGGTCCTGCATTGCTGGGCATAAAGGAGACTGCCGTTGGGCGACAAAATAAAGCCTGCCAGCGCGTCTATTTCATCGGTGCTCAAATCGCCGCCCCAGGCTGGCATCCCTTCATGCGTGCCGGCGGCAATAATCTGGTGCAGGTCGGCGCCGGGCGGCACGTCAATACTGGCACCGTGGCAATTGGAGCAGTTCCGGGAATACAAATCCGCGGCCCGATCCACGGGCGCCGCCGTTTGCGGGGGCGGCGCTTCTTTGATGGACAGGAAAGTCAGGGCACCAATGCCGGCAATGACCAACAGCGCGGTAATACTTGCATAAGGCCGGTTAATGAAATGGCGCTTCGGGCTTTTATCAATAAACGGCAGGAGGATCAGGAGCAAGATGAACAGGCTGGGAAGCACCATTGCCCCGATGACTTCCAGGTTGCCGGGAAAATACTTCAACATTTGGAAGAGAAAGAGAAAGTACCACTCGGGGCGCGGGGTGTAATTTGTGTCGGTTGGATCGGCCCGGGCTTCGATCGGCGCGCCGACAAAATAGGCCAGCGCGACCAGGACAATAAACACAACTAATACCGCAATCGTATCTTTGAAGATGATGTCGGGGAAAAATGGAACGCCCCTGGCTTTGGCTTCTTTATAACGCTCTGTGTAGGATTTTTTTTCTTGTTCGTTCATGACTCACTCTTCCTTTGCAGGCACAGCCGAGATGCCAATGCGGATGACCAGATAGAGATGGACAAGCACCAGCATTGCCAAAGCGGCCGGCAATACCCAGATGTGCGTGCCAAAAAAGCGCGCCAGCGTGACTGCGGATAGTTCATTGCCGCCGCGCGCAACCCGCAGGATGAAATCCCCGATCACTGGAGCGACCCCGACGATGCGTGTGCCGACCGTTGTCGCCCAATAGGCTTTCTGGTCCCACGGCAACAGATACCCCGTAAAACCGAAGCCAATCACAATCACCAGGAGAAAGACGCCGGTGATCCAGGTGGCCTCGCGTGGAAATTTATAAGCGCCGTAGAAGAACACGCGCAACAGGTGGGCGACTGTCAGTACCACCATGGCGCTGGCGCCCCAATGATGCAGGCCGCGGATAAACCAACCAGCCGGCAACTGGGTCGTGATGTAAACGACGCTGTCGTAGGCGTGGTCGGGCGTGGGGACGTAGTACATCGTCAATAAGATGCCCGTAACTCCCTGAAGGATGGCCACAAACAGGGTGGCGCTGCCGAGCGTATAAAGCCAATTGACGTGCGGGATCTTGCGCAGGAAGATCGCTTCCCACACACTGCGCCAGCCAAATCTTTCATCCAACCAATTAATAAGTTTTAACAACATTTTAGCCTCGCTTCGCAAAAAGAACGCCATCCTCGACCTTCGCCTCGAAACGGTCCAGCGGACGAGGGGGCGGGCCGGAGACCACACTGCCGTCTTTCGCAAAGACGCCGTTATGGCACGGACAAAAAAAACCGTCCTGATCGGGAATCCAGCGCACCCGGCATCCCAAATGCGTACAGATGTTGGACATTACATTGAAGTCCTGGCCGTTTGTGGTCAACACATAAGCCGAGAATTCCTCTTCCGCATTGATCCAGCCTGTTTGCGTTTCGATCGTTGTTTTAAAAAGGGTGGGAGTATTCAACTCGACCTTGCTGACGGAGCCTAATCGAATCCACGCCTCCGTGTTCTTCTTGAGCGCGGGGCCAATAATGTAGGAGACCGCAGGCAAGCCAATAGCCGCTCCAATCAAGCCGCTTATGGTGACAATCGCCGTTTTCATGAAATCACGGCGACTTAGGTTGCTTTCTTTAGATTTACCCATGGCAATTTACCTCCAATAAACACACTTCGTGTCTCTTGCCCATATTATACGCGCCAAAGTGCTGGGATAACCGCTGGGTTTAGGTGGCAGTTGAACTGCCGCCCCGTCGGTTTGGCGCGCCAATAATTATATTATACGGCGACAGAATTTGGACAATCCGCTTTCGGCGATTTTATTCTGAGGAGCGAAGCGAGGAAGAACCTCGTCTTTATGGCGAAAACGGAGATTTTTCACTCTCCATCAAGAAAAAGGTCGAGAATGGCTTCATCACAATAAAAAGGCTGGGAGAAAAGATTCTCCCAGCCTTTTGTGAAGCCAATTAGTTACGGCTTGGGCATGAAGACCAGCATGGAAGCGCCGGCCTGGAAAGCATGGCGCACCGAGGCATTCTCGAACACGGCCACGCCAAAGTAATAGATGGCGGTCAGGTCGCTGAACTGCACGTCGAATTCCGAGCCGGTAGTGAGCTTGCGGCCAAGTTCTACAGTCCATGCGCCATTTTCGTACTTCCAGCCGGCTTTGATATCGCCGCGGTCGCCAACGAATTCAGAAATGACGATACCGGGGATGTAAGAGCCAGCGGGCATGGCATCCAGGGCGGCCTGGTCGAGGGCAACCTTCTCACTGTCGAGAATGAAGCCGGGAGCGCCAGTGGCCGCATCGAAGCCGGCGCTGGTGAAACCAGGCAGTGACTTGTCAGGAACGGTCTTGGTCGCATCGGCAGGATCGGGCTTAGTGGCGTAGTTGTCGGAATAACCGCCGCTGTCCTTCGGGTCGCTATGGCGGCCCGCTTCCTTTGTATCCGCGGAATAGCGAGTGGCATCCATATACTGGTCGTCCGCTTGAGCCACGTTGCGGATCGATTTCCAGTGCCACATGTCAAATTTTTCGCCTTCCTTCGCGGTGTACATATTGCCGTACGGCTTGACATCGGAGTTCTCACCAGCATGGCAGGCGACAAAACAACCCTGGGCCTGGAAGTTGGCGACGCTGTCGTTGATGGGCCAGAGGAAGGACAGTTTATCTTCATAGTACAGGTTATTGTCGCCGCCGCGGTCGTTCGGATCTGTCAATTTCAACCAGCTGCCGTCTGCCTGTTTCTGCCAGGGAGCGCGGAGAAAGGATTCGGTCGGGTCGGTATAGGTGACGAGGAAATAAACTTCGTCGGCGGTGTAAACGGCTTTGATGTGAACATCCGCGCCGCCCTTGCCGTCGAAGTTCGAGCCGCCGGATACGGGTACCACAATCTCGGTCGCATTGGCCCAAGCGGCGTCGTCAGCAACCCCATCGAGGGTGGGAGCGGCGTCCACGGGAGCGGTTACCAAGGCGCCTTCAGGGGCAGTCCAGGCGGGCAACGGGGGTTCGGTCGCGGTAGGCGGCGCTTCCGTAGCCGGGGGGGTGGTCGCAACAGGCGTTGCGGTCGGTTTAGGACCGCAGGCCGAGAGCAACAGGGAAACCAGCATCACAACAGACAAAACGATCAGGGACTTCTTCATGACATTCTCCTTTTGTAGTCTATTTTGGGTCGTATAACCCAACTGCGCTTATTGTAAGTTGTTTTTTATAGCCCAATAGTAACATACGTCACAAACTTGGTATTACAAAAGGTAGATTATTTGCGCTTTGAATTGCTGTACAATACCTAAAGGAGCGCGAATGGGCTTTGAATTTTTGTTCGTTGTGTATTTCATATATGGGCTGGCGTTTTTCAGTATGGGACTGATCCTGTTCCTGGAGGCTGAACGCACGCCCGCCCTTGAGCAAAAGCGCCTGTTGCTGCCCCTCTCGATCTTTGGGATCCTGCACGGCCTGCACGAATGGCTTGAAATTTTTACGCTTCAAAGCAAACAATTAGGCGGGAGCCTGCCGGAATGGACAACGTGGTTCCGCTTGGGCCTGCTGGGCCTTTCTTTTATAGCGTTGTGGTTATACGGCTGGCAGGCCTTTCAAGTGGCGCGCCAACATTTCAGCCCGTTGACTTCGTTTGGCCTGATTACGCTGCCCATGTACGCGCTGTTGATCCTTGCAGACGTCCTGTTCGCATTCGGACGCGGCCATATCAACCCGTTTCAAATGACAGGCGGACTCGTCCGCTATCTACTGGCTGTACCCGGCGCGGCCTTCGCGACCCTGGGCCTGCGCGCCAATGCGACCCGCGCCCGCGCCAACTCACGCCGTCCCCTCGACCGTCACCTGGATTGGGCGGCCTCCGGCTTTGCAGTCTACAGCCTCACGCAACTGGTCATCCCGCGCATGGATACCATCGCCGCGCAGCTGGTCAATGAGGAGGCCTTTGCGCAGTTGGCAGGCGTTCCCATCCAGGCTTTACGGACCGTTGCCGCCGTCATCATCACCTGGAACCTGTTCCGCACCATCCAGTTCCTTGAAAATGAACGCCAGGGCCAATTGGCCGCCGCCCAACGCGCGCGCTTCAAAGCCCTCGAACAACAAGAGATCATGCGGCGGGATTTGCTGCGCCACATCGTGCGCGCACAAGAGGAAGAACGCGCCAGGATTGCGCGGGAACTTCACGATGAAATGGCGCAAACGCTGACCGCCTTCAGCCTGGATCTTGGCACGCTGAAACAAGTGACGGGAGCCCGCTCCAAAACTGCGCCCATTCTCTCCCGGTTACAGGAACTTGGGAAACAAATGGCACAGAGTATGAATCAGATGGTTTACGACCTGCGTCCCGCGCACCTGGACGATCTCGGTCTTTTATCCGCATTGCAATTCCTTGCGGATAAAGACGGGCCGCGGCTTGGTTTGCAAATCGAATTCAAAACGGATGGCGAGCCGCGCCGCATCGACTCACTTGCGGAAACCGTCCTCTTTCGCGTCGCGCAGGAATCCATAACAAACATTGCCCGCCACGCAAAATCAAAATACGCCTTGGTTTGTTTAAGTTATCTTTCCCAGGAAGTAAAACTGAAAGTATCAGATGAGGGCATTGGCTTTGACCCCGAAGAAAAATTCGCCGCGCCGCGTGGTTGGGGACTGGCGGGAATGAAGGAAAGAGTCGAGTCGGTGGGCGCCGCGCTTCGCATTGACAGCGCGCCCGGCCGGGGAACAACGATTGAAGCGCGCGTGCCTTTGAGCGACAAGGAGTTGACATGAATCCCATCACCGTTATTCTGGTGGACGATCACGATGTGGTGCGAACCGGCCTGCGCTCGTTCCTGAATACGCAGGAGGATGTAAAGGTGGTGGCCGAGGCGCGCAACGGCCAGGAGGCGCTCCTGCGCGCGGATGAAATGAAACCCGACCTCGTCATCATGGACATCACCATGCCCGGCATGGACGGGTTGGAAGCCACGCGTCAACTCAAGGCGCGCAGTCCCGAATGCCTGGTGCTCGCGCTGACCGTCCACGAGGACAAACAATATTTTATGGAAATGCTGGCGGCGGGCGCTTCAGGCTACATCACCAAGCAGGCCGCCGCAGACGACCTGGTGGCGGCCATCCGCGCCGTGGCCTCGGGGCAGGTGTACCTGCAACCCGCGCTAGCGCGCTGGCTGTTGGACGATTATCAGCGGCTGGCGAAGCAGGAACAGGCGCAGGCAAAGCCTACCGACAACGGCGAGACGGTGGTGGGACTGGACATCCTCAGCCAGCGCGAACGCGAAGTGCTGGAACTGGTGGGACAGGGCTGGAATAACCAGCAGATCGGAAAACAACTCGGCCTCAGCCCGAAGACGATCGCCCGTCATCGCGAGCGCATTATGAACAAGTTGAACATGCACTCGCGCACGGAATTGGTGAAGTTCGCCATCCGCACGGGATTGATCGCGGCGTAATTCCCCGATTACCAGTCTTCGCCAACTGTTCGAGCCAGCGCATTACGAATGACTGCGTCGTCCAGCCGAAATTCGTTGTTTCGCAGTGCGCGCAGTACCTGTGCGGCGGATTCGATCAAGCCGTGTTGTTTCGCCAATATAACAACGGATAAAGTGCCAATCAGTGTGATGGACAAACTACGCGCGCAACGTCGCGCGGCGCCATCATCCAGAATTGCCACCCAATCAGGCGCTGGAAGCGCGTAGGATAAAACAGCGGTTTCACCTTTGCCCAAATCCCACGCCAAAACTTCGGGCGGAGGCGGGGGAGTTTCCATGATCTCGAACAAGCCGCCTTCCACTGCCGCGCGGGCGGGGTCGCCTGCGGGTGCATTGAGCAATTCTTCCTTTACGGCTTTCGGCAGAATGGTTTTTTGAGGCAGACGCGCGAGCAGTTCCACCTGTCCCACACGTCCCAGGGCAATGACAGGCGACGAATTGACGACCAACTTTTCAACGACGAGCGACTTCGGAGACGATTTCATCGGCAGTATACTGGAACGGCGTGACGCGGAAGTGATTGAGTGAGTTGATGAATTCGGCACGCGAAAGTCCGGCGATCTCAGCGCCTTTGCTTTGCGAGATCACACCCGTTTCGTACCATTTGACCGCGGCCGCGATCCGCATTTCACGCACGAAGCCATCCGGATCCGTACGCAAGGCCGAAAAAACATCACGCGGCAATTCAATAGAAACCTGCAAAGTATCCATAACAGCCTCCATTTTCATTATAACCTACCCAGAAAGAAAGAGTTTTATTGACTCCGCGTGTATGCAAACCTTGACTTCTTGCAAAGTCAATTTAAAATCCTGTTTTGCGGAAGTAGAATTTCCGAACCCCAAATTCACTTACACAAGAAGCCATTATTATCTTCATTTTGTAATAGGATAAATTCGGGGATTTTTCGTGACATCCATCCACGCCCCTTCTCAGCGCAAATTAACCCTCCCTGTGTAAAATTCGGGCTGTTGTTCGTATTTCCAATTGCCCACTTCATTATTGGAGGCTGTAACATGGGACGTTCCAAATTCATTCTCGGCGGTCTGTTCATCCTGGCCGCGGTGGTCTACCTGATCTTCTCGTCCACCCAGCAGAGCGCCGAATATTTCATGACCGTTGACGAACTCAAAACCAAGGGCAACCAGGTCATTGACAAGAGCCTGCGCCTTTCGGGCGCGGTCATCGGCGATTCGATCCAGTACGACCCGCAAACCCTGACCTTGACGTTCGAGGTGGCAAACGTGCCGGGCGACAACGCCGAGATCGAGGCCCAGGGCGGGCTGGCCGCCGTGCTGAAAGCCGCCGTCGCGGACCCGACGCGGACGCGCGTGACCGTCGTTTACGTCGGCCCGAAACCCGACCTGCTCCGCAGTGAGGCGCAGGCCATTATGACCGGCCACCTGGGCACGGACGGCATTTTCTACGCCGAGGAACTCCTGCTCAAATGTCCCACCAAATATGAAGAGGCCGTGCCACAACAGGCCGGTGGATAAGTTGAAAAATCCTAAAGGTCTTGCAGGCCTTTAGGATTTTAATTCCAAGGAGATTTTATGCTCGCAGAATTCGGCTACGGCATTTTAGTGGTAACTTTCCTGCTGTCGCTCTATAGCGTCGGCGCGGCCATGGTCGGCTACTTCAACAAATCCGCGGCGCTGGTGGAATCCGCCCGCCGCTCCATGCTGTTGACCTTTCCCCTGCTCAGCGTGGCGGCGCTGGCGTTGATCACACTCCTGGTGCGCGGCGATTACCAGGTGCAGTTCGTGTACGAGGTGACCAGCAACTCGATGCCCACCTATCTTAAGATTACCGCCTGGTGGGGCGGGCAGGCTGGGTCGCTCCTGTTCTGGTCGTGGCTCATGTCCGCCTTCGCCTCGCTGGTCACGCTCCGCAAATGGGAGCGCGACCAGGAATTCCTGCCGTGGGTGATCGTCGTCGCCAGCGTGACGCTGGCCTTCTTCCTGATGCTGAACATCCTGTTCGAGAATCCATTCGCGCGCCTGTACCAGACTTTGGACGGGAACATCGCCGCATACACGTTCGCGCCCGCCAGCTCGACCCCCATCCTCCCCTCGGACGGGCGCGGCCTGAACCCGCTCCTGCGCCACCCGGGCATGGTCATCCACCCGCCCATGCTGTATCTCGGATTCGTCTCCTTCGTCATCCCTTTCGCATTTGCCATCGCGGCGCTCGTCACCGGGCGCACCGACGATCGCTGGATCCGCCTCACCCGCCGCTGGACGCTGTGGGCCTGGCTGTTCCTCTCGTTCGGACTCGTGCTGGGCGGACGCTGGGCCTACGATGTGCTCGGCTGGGGCGGCTACTGGGGCTGGGACCCGGTGGAAATCTCGGCCTTCATGCCCTGGCTGACCGGCACTGCCTTCCTGCACTCGGTCATGATCCAGGAAAAGCGCGGCATGTTGAAACAATGGAATATGATTCTCATCATCCTGACCTACGCGCTGGTCATCTTTGGGACGTTCCTCACCCGTTCGGGCGTGCTGTCCTCCGTACATGCCTTCGCGCAAAGCGCCATCGGCCCGTCGTTCTTCATCTTCATCGGTGTGACCTTCATTACCTCCATCGGCCTGCTCATCTACCGCTGGGCAGATTTGCGCGCCGAAGCCGAGATGAAATCCATGCTCTCGCGCGAAGCGCTCTTCCTGCTCAACAACCTGCTCTTCATGAGCGTGCTGGTCGTGTGTTTCTGGGGCGTGATCTTCCCGCTCATCTCCGAGTTGTTCACCGGCCAAAAAGTGACCGTCGGCCCGCCGTTCTACGAGCGCGCCAACGCCCCGCTCTTCGCGGCGCTGATGCTCTTGATGGGCATCGCCCCGCTCTCCGCCTGGGGACACTCCACCGTGCAGACGCTTGGACGCGCCCTCTGGAAACCCGTCATCGCCGCGCTGGCCATCACCGCGCTGGCCTTTGTCACCTACACCCGCAACATCATCGCGC
This sequence comes from uncultured Anaerolineaceae bacterium, assembly GCA_964371065.1. Classification (GTDB taxonomy): domain Bacteria; phylum Chloroflexota; class Anaerolineae; order Anaerolineales; family Villigracilaceae; genus Denitrolinea. Next base: position 13,227 of record CAYJLS010000016.1, read on the forward strand.
TGATCGGATTCTTCCTCGTGGCGCTGGTCATCCTCGTCACGCTGTACGAATTCTGGCGCGGGGTGCGCGCCCGCCAGCGCACGCAGGGCGAGAACTTCTTCACCGCCCTGGCGCGCCTGATCGGCAAAAATCGCCGCCGCTATGGTGGGTACCTCATCCACATCAGCATGATGTTGATGGCCATCGGCATCCTCGGCATCGAACTCTTCCAGACCCAGACGCAAGGCACGCTCCAGGTGAACCAGTCTCTCGAACTGCAGGGCTACAAACTCATTTACAAGGACATCGCCTCATGGGACGACGGCGACGCCAGCGTGAATTACACCCGCGCCGTTGTGGAAGTGTACAAGAACGATCAACTGCTGACTGAACTGCACCCGCGCACTGATTACTATTTTGAATCCCAGCAAAACATGACCATCCCGGGCGTGCGCTCCACCCTGACCGATGACGTGTACCTCCTGCTCGTGGACTGGGAACCCGCCTCTGCCAGCGGCGCGACCTTCAAGGTTTTCGTCAACCCGCTGGTCAACTGGCTATGGATCGGTTGCATCGCCTTCCTCTTCGGGGTCATCATCGCCGCCTGGCCGGATAAAGACCCCCAGCCTGTCGCCGTTCGCTCTGCGCGGACCGCCCGCCAGGCCAGTGCGGCGGACTAAACAGTAATTGGTAATTGCTCAAACGTTTTTCGGAGAACGACCATGACTCGCATGTTACGCAACACGCAACACGCAATACTCTTCCTCCTCCTTCTCACCGCCCTCCTCGTCACCCCCGCCTCCGCTCAGGGATCCAACCCGCCGACGGACGATGAGGTCAACGCCGTCGCCAGTCAGTTATACTGTCCCGTGTGTGAGAACACCCCGCTGGATGTGTGTCCCACACAGGCCTGCGCCCAGTGGCGCGACCTGATCCGCCTGATGCTTTCGCAGGGCAAGAGCGAGGCCGAGATCAAGCAATATTTCGTGGATAACTACGGCGCGCGCGTGTTGAACGAACCGCCGCGCACAGGACTCAATTGGCTGGCGTACCTCGTCCCACCCGTGGTGATCCTGCTCGGCGCGGGATTCCTCGTCCGCGCCCTGCGGGGGATGAAAAAGCCGGTTGCGGCCGCGCCCACCCAGGGTCAGGAAAATGAGGCGCCCGCCGATGAGTACGTCGCGCGGCTGGAAGAAGAAGTCAGGAAGAAAAAATAACGCGGACTCCAACGTCTCCTGACGTTGGAGTCCGCAAGCCGGAGAATGTCATGACAGAAACTGTAGAAACACCCATCCGCCGCGGCGTGCCGCTGTGGGCGCAAATCCTCATCTGGATTGGGCTGGTGGGATTGCTCGTGCTTGTGGGAATCACGCTGAACAAACGCAAACAGGGAACCGTCCAACCCGGGGACGTGATCCCCGATTTCACGCTCCCGCTCTTCAGCGGGTATGAATACGCGGGACAGTCCGAGGTCAAACTCTCGGACTTGCGCGGCAAGGTGGTGGTGTTGAATTTCTGGGCGTCCTGGTGCAAGCCTTGCGAACAGGAAGCCGCCGAACTGCAGGAGGCTTGGGAATTGTACGAGCCGACGGGACAGGTGATCTTCCTCGGCGTAGACTACGTGGACACCGAGCCGGAGGCGCGCATCTACCTGCAAAAATACGGCATCACCTTCGCCAACGGGCCGGACATGGGCACGCGCGTCTCGCAGTTGTTCCGCATTCAGGGCGTGCCTGAGACGTATTTCATTGACAAAACGGGTGTCCTGCGCTACGTGCAGGTTGGCCCGTTCACCTCGCTGGCGCAGATCCAGGCGCAAGTGGACTTGTTACTTTCAGAATAGGAATATTCATGGAACTTGGCGCTTTATTTCTCGTGCTGGCGGTGGGACTCGCCGTCAGCCTGTTCGTGTCCCAGCCTTTTCTCCAGCGCCGCGCGCGCAAAATCACGGCGGAGGCGCATGAGATTTCCGCGCTGATGGCCGAGCGCGACCGCGTCATCAACGCCCTGCAGGAACTGGATTTCGACTTCAACCTGAAGAAGATCCCCGCCGAGGATTATCCCGCCCAACGCGCGGAACTCCTGCAAAAGGGATCGGGCATCCTTCAGAAATTGGATGACCTCACCCCCGGCCCCTCTCCTGAAAGGAGCCCCACAGGGGTGCTTCGCGAAGGGAAGTCGGCGACAGACCAGATCGAATCCGCGGTGGCCGCGCGCCGCGCCGACCTGTCCGCCGCGCCGACCGGCGTCCGCGACGACGATGACGTGGAAGCCCTGATCGCTACGCGCCGCTCGGCGCGCAAGGAAAAATCGGGCGGCTTCTGCCCGCGTTGCGGCAAACCCATCCTCGTCTCGGATCGCTTCTGCCCGCATTGTGGGAAATCTATTAGTTAGATAGTTTAGGTAGTCAGATAGTTTTGTAGTTGGAATGCGCACACAAAATTATCGAGCCGCCAAACTACGTAACTACCCAACTACAAAACTACAAAACTAATCCTATGAAACTTCGTCTCTCGTTCTTCATTATTCTCGCCACCCTCCTCTCCGCCTGCAGCTTCTCGCTGGCAGAGGATATCACGCCGCCGCCGAACTACGTCGCGCCCACGCCCATGCCCACGCTCGGTCCGCTCTACCCGGCGGAAGCGCCCAGCCTCGAAAACGGCGCGGCCATCTACGCCGAAAAATGCGCGGACTGCCACGGCCCACAAGGCAAGGGCGATGGCGAGCAGGGCAAACAACTGCCCGTCACCGTGGCCGCGCTCGGCCTGCCGCAAGTCGCCCGATCCGCCGCGCCCGCCGACTGGTTTACCAGCGTCACGCGCGGCAACATCGAGCGCTACATGCCGCCCTTCGCCAGCCTCACCGACCAGGAACGCTGGGACGTGGCGGCCTACGCGCTGACGCTCCACACCACCTCCGAACAGATCGCGCAGGGCAAAACCATTTTCGAATCCAACTGCCCCGATTGCGCGCTCGACTTCTTCAAAGATCAAACCGCGATGGCCGCGTTGAGCGCGGACGATCTCATGCTCCTGCTTAAAAGCGGAAGCGACAAAGTGACTGCGCTCAACAACAACTTAAGCGACGACGACCTGTACGCGGCCGCGGCCTACCTGCGGACGCTAACCTTCGCCGCATCAACCCCGACGCCTGAGGCGGCCACTGCGACACCGACCGTCGCGTCCGCCGAGGCGACTCCCTCCGCGGCCCCGGCGGAATCCACCACCCCAGGCGCGGACGCGGGGACGCCGCTTGCTGAGGGAACGCCCCTCGCAACCGCGACCAACCTCCCCGTCACGCCCGAGGCGGTGGGAGGCAAAGTGACGGGTTCGGTCAGCGGCGGCGCGGACGTCGCAGGGCTGGCCGTCACCCTGCACGGATTCGATCATGCCGCCGACGCGAGCGGCCCGCAGGAATCTATCACGCTGACAGGCGTCACCGACGCGCATGGAAATTTCTCCTTCGACGGCCTGGAGATGCTGGAGAATCGCATTTATTTGGCGGATGTACTCTATCAGGGCGTGACGTATAGTTCCGAGATGGCAACGGCAACGGCAGGCGCGAGCGAACTGGTCATCCCGCCGCTCGTTGTTTATGAGACAACCACTGATTATTCCACGCTGGTTTTCGACCAGGCGCATTTCTTCTTTGATATTGCGGATGGGACCGTGCAGGTGATCGGCGTGTACACGTTCTCGAACACGAGCGGGAAGGCCATCCTGGTTCAGTCCACAACGGAAGTGCCTTTCCTGAAGATGCCCGCCGACGCGCAGAACATCGGCTTCGATATTTCGCAAAACAGCGCGCCGTTGCTCGCGGCGGAGGCCGGCTTTGCCATCCCGCCGAGCGAAACGCCCTACGCGCTGGTGGCCTTCTACACGTTGCCCTATGACGGCAAGGCGCAGATCGTCCAGCCGTTTGCCCTGCCCGCCTCGTCGGCGCTGGTTTTGGTTCCCGACGGCGTCAAGGTGAAAAGCGACCAGTTGACGGAAGGACAGGTTCAAAACTTCCAGGGCAAGGATTATCGCGAGTATCTCGGGGCCGCGTTCAAAAGCGGCGATACGCTGACCCTCAACCTGAGCGGCACGCCCAAGTCCGCGGGGACCGCGCCCGCCGCCAACTCCAAGCAGAGCCTGCTGATTGGCGTGGGCGCGCTGGGGTTTGTATTGATCCTGGCGGGCGTGTGGATGTACCTGCGCGACCGCAACCGTCCCGCCGACGAAATGAATGAGGATGAAGAGGAAGATGAGTTCGACAGCGAGGAGGAAATCCTGGATGCCATCATCGCCCTCGACGACCTGCACCGCTCTGGGAAGATTCCCGATGAAGCCTATCAGTCACGACGCGCGGAGTTGAAGGCGCGGTTGAAGAACACGTAGACAAGTACACAGGCACACAGGTAGACACGCAACAGATAACTACAAAACTACCAAACTAACATGATCGCAGTCAAGAAACTCGTCAAACGCTTTGGCTTGAAGGCCGTCCTGCGCGGATTGGATTTTCGCGTCGAGCGCGGGGAATTCGTGGCATTGCTCGGCCCCAACGGCGCGGGCAAGACCACCTTCCTGAGAATCCTGTCCACACTGGCGCGGCCCTCGCTGGGCGAGGTCAAAGTGGCGGGGTATCGCCTGCCGCACGAGTCCGCGCAGGTGCGCGCCCGTTTGGGCGTGGTCTCGCACATGCCCCTGCTCTACGGCGACCTGACCGCCGAGGAAAACCTCGAATTCTACGCGCGCATGTACGGAATTACGAATTACGGATTACGAATTACGGAAGTCCTCGAAATGGTCGGGTTGGAGACTCGCCGCCGCGACCTCGTCCGCACTTTTTCCCGTGGAATGGCGCAACGTCTGGCCATCGGGCGCGCCGTACTGCACGACCCCGACGTGATGCTGTTCGACGAGCCGTACACCGGCCTCGACCAGGACGCCTCGTCCATGCTGGACGAAGTCCTGCAATCCGTCGCCGCACAGGGACGCACGGTGGTGATGACCTCCCACGACCTGGCGCGCGCCGAGGAACTCGCCACGCGTTTCGACATCCTCTCGCGCGGCGTAATTACCGCTTCGGCCACGCGCGATTCGCTCGGCAACAGCAATTTGCTCACGTTTTACAAACAGGCGTTGGCGGCGTAACTGGTAATTGGTAACTGGTAACCGGTAACTGGTAACTGAACACTGATAACTGATCTAGCCACCTGACACTTTGTTCAAAAAGCGCCCCGTTGGTCGAGTAGGCGGTGCTCTTCCGCCGTATCGAGACCAACGTACCGGCAAACTACCCGCAAATGTGGTCTCGATACGCCCCAAGAAGAGCACTTGGGGCTACTCGACCACCGGCATCTTGAAACTGTCAGGTAGCTAGATAACTGATAACTGATAACTGATGACTTCCCTCCCCCGCTCCTCCTTCCTCCAGGCCGTCGCGGCCGTTGTCCGCAAGGACCTGACCGCCGAGTTCCGCTCGCGCGAACTTTTATCGGCCATGCTGGTCTTCTCCATGCTGGTCATCCTGATCTTTAACTTCGCGCTGGAATTGGAGCCGAGCGTCCGCAAAAAAGTGACCGCGGGCGTGTTGTGGACCACCTTCGCCTTCGCCGGGACGCTCGGCCTGAACCGCTCGATGGCCGTGGAAAAAGACCGCGGCTGTCTCGACGGTCTCCTGCTCGCGCCGGTAGACCGCTCCGCCATTTACTTCGGCAAGGTTATCAGCAACCTGGCTTTCATGCTGATCGTCGAGGCCATCGTGCTGCCGATGTACGCCGTGCTTTACAACGAACTGAGCATCTTCCAGCCGGGCTTCCTCGGCGTGATCCTGCTCGGCTCCGTCGGCTACATCGCGGTCGGCACCCTGCTGGCCAGCATGTCCATCCAGGCGCGCACGCGGGACGTGCTCCTGCCCATCCTGCTCTTCCCGGTCGCCATCCCCGTCCTGCTGGCCTCCGTCAAAGCCTCCAGCGGATTTTTGGCAGGCGCGGAGATGTCCGAGATCTGGCCGCCGCTCAACCTGCTCATCGTCTACGATGTCATCTTCACCGCCGTGGCGTTCATGGTCTTCGACGCGGTGGTGGAGGAGTGATGTTAGTTTCGTAGTTTGATAGTTGAATAGTTTGGTAGTTTTGTAGTTTTGTAGTTGCGTAATTTGATAGTTCGATGGTTTTGAAATTCAGAGTTAATCATCCATCCACACAACGATGGAATCCAACTACGTAACGATGTAACTACGTAACTACAAAACTAAAATCGTAAATCGAAGGAATTCTTATGACCCCCAAACCCGCCCTACTTAAGTTTCTCGACATCCTGTCTGTCATCCTGCTCGCCGTTGCCGCGTACCTGGCGCTGGTCTTCGCGCCCAGGGAACTGGTGATGGGCGATGTCCAGCGCGTGTTCTACTTCCACATCGGCACCGCCTGGACGGGACTGCTCGGCTTCCTCTTCGCGGCGGGACTGGGCATCGCCTACCTCGTCACCAAAAACATGAAATGGGACATCGTGGAAGTGGCCGCGGTCGAGATCAGCGTGGTGTTCTTCTTGATCACCATTGTGCTCGGCTCCATCTGGGCGCGCCCCGCCTGGAACACCTGGTGGACCTGGGACCCGCGCCTCACCACCGCGGCCGTCACCGAACTCATCTACGTGGCCTATTTCATGCTGCGCGCCGGCGTCGAAGACCCCGAGCGCCGCGCCCGCTTCGGCGCGGTCTATGCCCTGCTCGGCGGGTTGAGCGCGCCCATCACCTTCATGGCCATCCGCCTGTTCCGTTCCATCCATCCCGTCGTCATCGGCGCGGCCAACGCCAACCAGGAAAAGATGAACATGTCGGGCGATATGAAGGTGGCCTTCTTCTTCGCCCTGTTCGCCTTCACCGTCATCTTCATTGACCTGTTCTGGAACCGCATCCGCCTCGGCCAGTTGGAAAACAAGGTCGAGCAACTCAAACTCAAGGTCATGCAATAAGCCGCCCATGGCTTTCTCAAAGTCGGAAATTTCTTAATGCGAATTACGCGAATTTGCGAATACTTTGCGAGTACGATGTGGCGCGAGGTACGACTGCACTTAAGCGTGTCCAGTTTTTTGTCCGCGAATTCACGCGAATTTTCGCTAATCTAAAACCAATTCGCGCAGATTTGCGTAGATTAGCGGATGGTTTTCGCGGTTGTGATAGTTTTTGCGCAGCAATACTATAGGAGTCAACATGTTCTTACAAGATCCCACCCCCGATACTTCCGGCTACATGATCGCCGGGTACGCCGTCTTCTTCATCGTCAGCGCCATCTACCTGCTCAGCCTCACCATCCGCAACCGCAGTCTCCGGCGCGACCTGGAAACCCTCGAACAACTGGATACCAAAAAGTAGTCCACGAAACCCAGCCAGAGTCCGCTATAATGGTATAGACTCCTTTTTAATTAGATGGACGGATGAAAACCCCTTCCCGGTGGACTCCCCTCTTGTGGCTGATCAGCCTCCTGGTCGCGTGCGCGGCGCTTCTTTCCGCGACCTCGGCCGGGTCCGCCGCGCCCGCGCCGCCTCCCGGCCCGGACCGCTACAAAGCCGTTCTCATCAAATACACCTCCTACGAATGGTACATGGCCGCCTTCAAGGGGAATGATATCGTTTGCAAGATTCTCGTGGACTACGAAGGCAAGCCAACCCTCACCGACGTTTACATTGACTGTGGCGACGAACTGACGGACAAATGGGTGGCGCAACCGCCCTGCATGAATGCCCAAAAATCCAACAAGTGCGAAGGCTATTACATTTTCCTCGCCGGCAGTCATCCCGCGGAAAAAGAGATTGCGGTGGAACTGCCCGCCCCCACGGTCTGGCTGGACGTGACAGACTGCTCAGCTGTATCGTCGCTTGCCACCAACGTCTGCGAATACATCCCCAAACTGTCGTTGACCGCGCAGGAACCCCTGCCCGACTATAGCATCACCCGCATCGAAGGCCAACTCAACGGGCAGAGTTTTTCCTGCGAGGGCGAATCCTGCATCCTGGAACTCCAGCCCACCGGCGAAAAGGGCGTCCTGTTGGAATTTTGGGCCTACTCCACTTATGGCGACAGCAGTAAAAAATTCACCGCCCAGGTGCGCCTCACCCAGGCGGACTTTGGCAACCCGGACGCGCCCTCCTGGTTCGTGGACGTTCGCTCCAGCCAGTGGAAGGGTGTGCCGATTGCCAGTTGCGCCGAAACCTGGCAGGTCTTCCCGCCTGTGGGCGGGCCGCCTGCATGGCTAATCACCCCCAATCACGTCAGCGGGCTATCCAGTAACATCCCTTACAGCTATCTGGCCGGCAACCTCATCCGCCAGGGCACAGTGGATGTGAGTAGTTGCCCCGATGGCGGACTCCTGTCCGACGGCACAGGCGCCAGCGCCTGCGGGCTGGAAGCGGCCCAAGAATCGGTAAACGAATGGCAAAACCGATTCGACAGCCTGATCCTGGAAGTGGCGCACGAAACGGGCGTGCCGGCGCAAATGCTCAAGAACCTGTTCGCCCGCGAGAGTCAGTTCTGGCCGGGGACGGTCCTGCCGGGCGGCGACACGGGACTCGGGCAAATCACCGACCAGGGCGCGGACACCACCCTTTTGTGGAATCCGTCCTTCTACAATTCCTTCTGCCCTCTCGTGCTTTCCGAAGAAACCTGCGGCGCAGGCTACATGAACCTGGAACAGGACCAACAGGAAATGCTGCGCTTTGCGCTGGTCAACAGCGTGAACGCATCCTGCGCCGATTGTCCGCTGGGCATTGACCTGGAACGCGCCGATTACAGCGTGACGGTCTTCGCGCACACCTTGATGGCCAACTGCCAGCAGGCCTCCCAGGTGGTCTGGAATTATTCTGAAAAGAAAATGCCCGGACAACTGGATATCACCTACGAGGATATGTGGAAGTTCACCCTGGTCAACTACAACGCCGGGGGAGGTTGCCTCGCGGATGCGTTACAGGCCACCATCACCGAAAAAGAAGACCTGACGTGGGAAAATGTCTCGTCGCATCTCGCGCCCGCCTGCCGCGCCGCGATCGGGTACGTGGAAGATATCAGCCGCTGAGAAAAAAGAGCCAATCAGCAGTGCGCCAAAGAACGAGGAAGAAAATCAGTCAATGAAAGTGATTGGCTGATTTTTTTATTTCCCAAACTTGTGCTAAACTTAACAAATCCTGTATCCCCTCCTGTTCTGCCAGCAGTTCAACTGCTGGCAGAACAGGAGAACTCCCGGAGGAACCATGCTCACTCTCGCAGAAAAAATCCTCTTTGTCCTCGCCACCCTCGTCTCGCTCTATTTCACCTACAAGGGCGTGCAACGCATCCTCAAAAACATCGCCAGCGGACAGGGCAAAGTCACCTGGCCGCTCATCCAAAAACGGATTGGAGAACTCATCCTCAAGGTGGGTTTGTTCCAGCCCGTTTTTCGTTTCCGCCTCGGGCCGAGCATTTTGCACGCGCTGATTGGATGGGGCTTCCTCTCCTTTCTGCTGATCAATCTCGCGGACTTGATCTACGCCTACACGGGATTCAAACTGCTCGATCACGCGGGACTATTTGGGGACGCCTACCGCCTGCTGGCGGACGTGGCCAACGTAGCGATCCTGGTCGGCATGTTGGCGATGGTTGTCCGCCGCTACATCCTGCGACCCGCGACCCTGTCCACGCGTGAGACGACGCTCCTGCACCCGAAGGCGCGATTCGGCATCCTGCGCGACTCGGCCATCGTGGCGGCATTCATCACCCTGCACAACTCGATGCGGTTATTGGGCGAATCTTTTTACGTGGCGGGGACGGGAGTCGCCGACCCGTGGCAACCGACCATTTCCGCAGTGGCCCGCCTATGGTCAGGAATGGATGCGAACGCGTTGATCGTGGGAGAGCGCGTCGCTTTCTGGCTGTCCATCGGCGCGGTGGTCGCATTCCTGCCGTACTTCCCCTACAGCAAACATCTCCACCTGTTCTTCGCGCCGATCAATTTCGCGTTGAAGCCGGAACGAAAATCCATCGGGCAATTGAGTTACATCAATCTTGACGACCAGTCCATCGAGCAGTTCGGCGCGGCGAAGATGAAGGATTTGGGCTGGGAACAGATCATGGACAGTTACGCCTGTATCATGTGCTTCCGCTGTCAGGAGGTCTGCCCCGCGTACAACACGGGGAAGTTGCTCTCGCCCGCCGCGCTGGAAATCAACAAGCGTTACCACCTAAATTATGGCGGCGCGACGGATGTTGAATTGAAAAATTTAATTTCCGACGAAGCCGTGTGGGCGTGTACGAGTTGCGGCGCGTGCGTGGACATCTGTCCGGTTGGCAACGAGCCGATGCGCGACATTCTCGACATTCGCCGCAATCTTTCGATGATGGAAAGTAATTTCCCAAAGCAGTTGGAGTCGGCTTTCAAGGGCATGGAACGCAACATGAACCCGTGGAACGTCAGCCAGGCCGACCGCATGAAATGGGCGGATGGACTGAAAGTTCCGACCATCGAACAGAACGGCGAGCCCGACATTTTGTGGTGGGTGGGATGCGCACCCGCCACCGATGCGCGCGCCCAGAAGACCGCGCAGGCCTTTGCGAAAATCCTGAACGCGGCGGGAGTCAATTATGCCGTGCTGGGAAAGAACGAGCAATGCACCGGCGACTCGGCGCGGCGCGCGGGCCGCGAGGATATTTTCTTCGGGCTGGCTTCCGCGAATGTGGAAATCCTGAACGAGGTTAAACCAAAGCGCATCGTCACCACTTGTCCACATTGTTTGCACACGCTCAAAAATGAATATCCCGCGTTCGGTGGCAACTACGAAGTGATCCACCACACGCAGTTCATCAATGAGTTAGTTGGAACAGGGAAAATACAGTTATCAGTGACCAGTGATCAGTTATCAGTGACGTTCCACGATCCTTGCTATCTTGGTCGTCATAACAAGATCGTGGATGCGCCGCGCGAAACCTTGAAACTTGCTGGTTCGCTAACGATTGAAATGCCGCGCCACTCAGAAAAATCCTTCTGCTGTGGCGCGGGCGGCGCGCAAATGTGGAAGGAGGAGGAAGCAGGCACGGGTCGCGTGAACGAGGCCCGCTTCGCCGAAGCCAAAGCGACCGGAGCGCAGACCGTCGCGGTCGGCTGTCCGTTCTGCCTGACGATGATGAACGACGCGTCCAAGGCGGACGGAGGCGCGATCCAGGTCAAGGATGTGGCGGAGATCGTGGCGGAAAGGCTCAAGTGATCAGTGACCAGTCATCAGTGATCGTCACCAGTAATCAGTGGGCGGGTTGGCTCGGAAGGGTCAATCCGCCCCCTTTCAACGTGGTACTGAATATGGTACTATGGGAGAGGCTATTAGCAAACGTGAAAAACTTCTTGAAAAAATAGTTAGCACGCCAAACCGATGGGGCGGCAGTTCAACTGCCGCCTAACCCCAGCGGTCATCCCAGCACTTTGGCGCGCTAACAAAAAATACGGAACAACCCCAGGAATGTGCGCTTCAATGATTTGGATACAATCCTGATCGAATACGGATTCGCTCGCCGCCAATCTGGAAAAGGCACGAGCCATTACGTTTACAAATTGGGCGAACAAAAAATCGTTGTTGTTTGGCGCAAGCCGTTTGTCCATATAGACGCAGTAAAGGATGTTCTCAACGCCATCAAAATATTGCACGGTGAATAGGAATTCAGGTGTTTTATGGAAAAGAATCTTGAATATTACATGAGTCTCCCCTACACCATCGAGATGATCTATGATCCTGAACACGCATGGTTTGTCCGCGTAAAGGAGTTGCCTGGTTGCATGAGTCAGGGAGACGACCCAAACGACGCAATTGAAATGATCCATGACGCGATGCGCGGTTGGATAGATATTTCACTCCAAGATGGCGACTCTATCCCCGAACCCGCGCCGGACGAGGACTACAGCGGAAAATTCGTGGTGCGCCTGCCGCGTTCCCTGCACCGCCAACTGGTTGAGACGGCGGAACGCGAGGGCGTGAGCCTGAACCAGTTCGTCAACGTGGCGCTGGCCCGCGCCGTGGAGCGCACGAACCCGTCGGTAAGTTATCCCGTCAAAGTGGAACAACCGCTGGCGGTGGCGGAGAAAAAGGGCAAGTTTGTTGCGAGGAAAAAGTAATCTATACCAGTAGGACTTTTGCTCGGACTGCAAAATCTTCGCGAAGCACCCTGTAAAGGGCCCGATTTCGCACCGAAGTCAGGAGACTTCGGACTCCGTGAAAGCGAAAGGCTTGACCAGGAGAACATCCATGTTAAGTTCATCTCTTCGTCTGTTTGTAAGAGGCTTGATTGTCTTGCTCATACTCGGCGCCTGCGCGCCAGCCAGCGCGCAGCCCAGCGGCCCCAGCGCGGAGGAAATTAAAGCGCAAATCTCCACCTCCGTCGCGCTCACCGTTGCGGCGCACAAAACCGAACAGGCCGCGCTGGCGTCTCCCACCCTGCTTCCCACAGAGACCTCCCTGCCCACCCCAACCGCCAGCCTCTTCCCCACGCTCACCCCCTTTCCCACCACCACGCCCCGCCCCATTGGCGGAGGCGGCGCGACGCCCACCCCCGCGCCCTACGCGTGCAGTGTGGTCAACAAGCTTCCCGCCGATAATACGGTATTCAAGCCGAACAAGGATTTCGACGTGAAATTCTGGCTGATGAATGTCGGCACAAAGAAATGGGAACAGGGCGCCGACCTGCTGTTCGACGGCGGCACCAATATGCTCACCGCCAACACGCGCTATGAATTGCCCCAGGTGAATCCCGGAAAAATGGTGGGGCCATTTATCTTCGATGCCAAAACTCCCAAGAAAACCGGAACCTATACGATGACGTTTAAAGTCCAGGGTGGGTTTTGCTACCCGTATATCAAGATCATCGTAAAAAAATAAGGCGTGGAGCGAAGCAATCGAGTAGGGAGCGGTTAGCTGCCGCTCCCTACTCGATTGGAATCAACCTTACTTTTTCTCTGGCTTAGTTGGTTGTGCTGGATTCTTGTCCTCTCCAGATGGCATGTTAGAGTCATCAATCAAGCCAAATGCTTTACCGATTCTATACGGAATTGCAATTAGCGGTGTAAAAAGCACCCAAGCCACTATATCAATGAGAATATAGGCTGCTCTCCAGGCCACATCAGCAAGGAAAGCCAAAACAGGAAGCAGGCCAATAATCAATAAAATCCCATCGGTTTGGCGCGCTAACTAACAATTTATTTGGAACGGCAAATCAAAAAGGTTTAGCGCGGAGACGCGTTACGCCTTTTTGATTCAAGATACCAACCGGTGTTATAATGACGGAAATAAGCCGTCATTTGACGTAGAAAATCCGTCAAGATAAGAAAGGATTTCCTATGCTTGCTTCCCTGCTTGGATCAAAAAACGCAGAACGTGTGCTCATCTTCATTTTTGCGCGTGAGGAGGGATATGCGCGCGAGATCGCGCGCTTCTTCGAGGCTGATCTCAAATCCATCCAAAACCAGTTGGACAAATTGGAATCTGCGGGGGTCCTGTCCAGCCGCGAGGTGGGACGGACGCGCCCATATACGTTCAATCCGCGCTACCCGTTTCTGGCGGAGTTGAAAAGCCTGCTGGAAAAGGCGCTGACATTTTATCCCGAAGAGGAACGCGAAAAACTCTTTATGAATCGGCGCAGGCCGAGAGGAAGAGGAAAAACGCTATGAAGAGAATTGAGAACATGACTTTGGCCGAACTGGCGGCATACATCCAATCTCATTTGCGCGCCGATGCAATTGACGTTGTTCTTTCAGGTGGGGCAACTGTCTCGTTTTACAGCAGTAACAAGTATGTCTCGAAAGACCTGGATTTGATCAATGTGCGGTTCGCAAAGAGAAGTAAAGTCAAATCGGCGATGGAAAAGATTGGATTCCAGGAAAAGGGACGATATTTCGAGCATCCCGATTCAAAGTTCCTCGTCGAATTCCCCGATGGTCCGCTTTCAGTGGGAGAGGAACCCGTGAAAGAAATCAATGAAATTAAACTGGCAACGGGTGTTTTGCGAGTGATCTCCCCGACCGATTGTGTAAAGGACAGACTTTGCGCTTATTACTTTTGGAATGACCAACAGGGATTGGCGCAGGCGATATTGGTCGTCAAAAGCCAGAAGATTGATTTGGGGGAAGTTAAGCGTTGGTCAAAATTAGAGGGAAAATTGAAGGAGTTTGAAATCTTCAACTTGAAACTTGGTTGATACCAACGCATGTTCAAACGAGGCCTGCGTCGCCGCAAATGTAGGCGCGGCGGGGTCATACGATCCCTGCCCGACGATGATCTTCACCCAGATGCTCGTGTCCAAACCGATCGGGACAACCTGCCCGCCTGGCCCGCGCAGTTCGAAGATGCCAGTGTAATTCCCGTTTGCAGTTGGGGCTGTGAGTTCCACTGAAATGTCCACGGTCTCGCCGGGCAGGGTCACGGTCAGCGGGACGGAGTCGGGCGCGCCCATGCGTTCGCCCGCCAGGAAGACGAGGCTGTAACTCGCGTCCCAGGGGCAAGTGCCCATGTTCTTCAAGCGCCAGGTTTTTGTGAAAGACTGCCCGCTTTTCATGCGCGCCCCATCCAGGATGGTGACATCCTTCATGAGGACGGCTTTGTCGGTGCAGTCTGTGGGGCGCGGCAGGACGGTGCCGAGCGCGGTCGGAGTCCCCGTCAGTGTGGCGGTGGCAACAGGCCCGGCGGGCAGGGTCGAGGTCACGAAGAGAGGCGGGGGCGGGGTCTTCGTCTCGACGGTGATACTACAACCCGTCAGCAGTCCGAGGAAAAGCAGGGCAGGCAGGAGAATCCGCATGACAGGAATTGTAACTGGTTTTGGAATGGGATCAGGGCATCAGCGCTTGCGCGCCGGTTCGATGGGGTCGCGGATGATCTGCGCTTCGAATGTTTTCTGATTCAACGCGGGGATTTCCGCCAGGGCGCGGATGAGGCGAAATTTGACGAAGCGGAAACCTTCCAGCCGCGCGGCCAGCGCGGGGTCGCGCCCGAGTTTGTAGGCCAGCAGGGAGGCCCGTCCGGCGGGCAGGGCGACCAGGCTGCGCTCGCGCGGGTACGGACTCTCCACCACCGCCCGACCAAGAACGGCGGAAGCCTTCAGATGAAAGACATACGCGGAGGTCTCTCCCGCCTCCCAGACCAGCGTGCGCTCGTCAACGCGGTTTGTGCCGAAGTCCAACTGCTCGCCGATGGACTGGAGCAGGTCCGCGATTTGGATGAGTTCCGCTTTGCGCGCAGACGGTTGATCTTCGGCTCGCAACTTCCAGCGACCTTCGGCCTGTTCCGCGTACGAGACCAGCACCATGCCGACGAGTCCCATCGAGGGCGTCAGCAAACCGGGGAGGTGTATCGCTGCGTCGCGCAGGATTTCATCGAAGGCGCAATCGGGATGCTCGGCCAGGAAATTGACGACAGCCATTTCCACGCGGTCGCTGAGCGGTTCGGCGGATTCCAATTCCTGCGACAAACCCCACAGACCGACATCCACGCTTTCGCCGCCGCGGTAGCGGATGAGGCTCTCGTCGCCGAGCAGGGCTTCGCGCACGAGGTCGGACGCATTGCGGATAATCTCGTCCGCGGGCTGGCGCGGGCGCGTGAGTGCGTGGGACTCCGTTAGCGCGGATAAGGCCGCGGCGTGCAGGGGCAGGTAGAGGGTCGGTTCGCCGCGAGCCGCCAGGTGGTCGCGGATGGCGGCGCGGACGGCGGTCACGTCTGCATCCGCATATTCATGATGGAGTCGCTCGCCGCGCGTCCACTGGATTTGAATCGCATCGTGCTGGGTGCGCAGGGCGAGGCTTTGCAGTTGGAAGCCGCTGGCCTCGCCCGCGGCCAGCGCGGCGGTCAGGAAAGCGGGTTCGGGTTCGGGCAGGAGGGCCAGGCAGGGCGCGCCGAGTTTGAGCAATTCAAAGAGGTGCGAGAGCGCGGCTTGCAGGGCTTCGAGATGCCAGGCCCAGTCGTAGCGACGGCGGCGCAGGACCGCTTTGAACGCCTCGGTGGTTTCGCGTCCCCACAGCCAGCCGGCCCACAGCGCGCTCAACGTCCAAAAGGCCTGGTTGGGACGCGGCAGTGCGCCGATGACCGCCGCGATGGGCGCCTCGTCCACCACCGAGGCCAGGTCGGCGATGCGGCCCTCGAAGAGGATCACACCCCCGCTTTCGGGGATTTTGTTCGGCCACTGGACGACGGGGACGGGTGGCGCGTCCCCCGCCCATTCCGCCACCGCGGCCTCCAGCGCCATCCAGACGTTGTTCTCCCGAAACTCATTCGAGACGGTGAGCTGTTTCGGGCGCGGACGGTCGTTGTCGGTCCGCCAAAGGTTGTTCGCCGCGTCGCAGGCCGAGAGGAACAACGCGCTGAGGGCGCGTCGCCGTTCGGGGGTGACGCCCGGCGCATCGAGACGGTTGATGAGCGTCCCCAGCGCGTAGATGGCGCGCGGCTGGTAGACGGCGAGGGCCTCCTCGGCGTATTCGCGGTCGGGGTCGCCGGGCGGGGCGACGCGCTCCAGCAGGCGGGCGCGGTGCAACGCGGCGGACTCGGCGATCTTGTGGGCGCGCTCCACATCGAACCCGGTGACGGGTTCCATGCCGCCCTCGCCGCAGGCCGCGCACTCGTAGAGGCGCGCGCAGGGCGCGAGTTCGCCTTTTTTCCACTGGAAGGCGCGGGCGGGAGTCTCCTGTCCGCAGTTGGAACATTTTGTCAGGTAGAGCGATTGCAGGTGTGTTTCGAGTCGTTCGTCCCCCTTTTTTGTGATGGCCAGGTCGGCCAGCGCGGCCTTGAGTTCGGACTCGCTTGGCGGCGCGGCGGCCAGTTCGAGCAGGAAACGCGAGACGGGATTGTTGGCCGTCACCAGCACGCGGTAGCCCGCGCGGGCGGCCTCCGCGGTCAGACGGGGGGCGGATCCGAACGGGTCGAGGATCCACTTCCCGGTCGAAGCGTGAGGCGGAAGCCAGTCGGCCGCGATCCCGTCGTCGAGCGGAGGCAGGAAGCGGGACAGCGGGCCGTCACGCGCGGGAGGCGATCCAGTGACGAATGGGGTGTCGAAGATGCCCATACCAGAAGTATAACGCCGCCGAATAATAAAAACCAGGTTTCTCGCACAATACCTTCGCCAAAAAGAGGCTGAAAAAGTAGGGCTTTTCGGGTAAAGTGGGGTTTGCAAAAACTCACAAAATTCGAGAAGCCCATGAATGAAATTGTAGACTTTTACAGGCGCTTGCGCCCATCGTTTCCGCGACTGTTTTGCACCAGATGGGACAGGTGCTGTATGGAATGTTGATTACCAATGGACGGATTACGATGTAGGACTTTCGCTTGGACTGCAAAATCTCCCGATTTTGCAGCAAAGTCGGGAGATTTCGGACTCCGCGAAAGCGAAAGTCCTGGTTCACTTCAAGCGGACTCGACCTTTGGCCGCCGTGGAAGGCTGGCCCATCTTTACCTTGGTCTTTTTTCTCGAGCCGCCCATCGTCCGCCTGACAAACCCGAACAGGAACGGGATTCCCAGCAGAACCAGCAAGCCTCCCAGAATTACGCCAAACAGCGGCAGGGAACTGCTGGATACTTCCGGCAAGACCCCGCCCGGGTTGTACTGGCTGTCCACCGAGGTGTTGCTGATCGAGACCGTCAACTTGCGGTTGACACCGTCCCGCAATGACGAGGGCGAGATGTAGGTGAAACTGAATTCACTCTGGAGCGCGCGGCCGCTCTGTTCGTAGAGCGCCAGCAGGGCATCCGGTCCGCTGGCAAACCGATAGACTCCGCCGGCGCGTTGCGACAATTCCTGCAACGCAGGTTCGTCCAGGCTGTTATTGCCCGATCCGTTCGGGTCGCCCAAACCGATCGTCGAAATGGAAAGGCCGGCGGGACCGATCGCTTCGATCACATCGTTCACCGCGCTTTGGCTGCGGTTATCCAGCCCGTCGCTGAGCAGGACGATCGTCTTGCGGCCGGTGATGCTCGTCAGTGTTTCCACTCCCTGCGCGAGCGCGTCGAACATGGCCGTGTCACCGTCCGGCTTAAGCGAGTCGATGGCCTGGGTCAAAGCCGCCTTGTCGGTCGTGACCGGCTGGACAAGTTTGACTTCCGTGTTGAAACTGATCAGGCCGGCCTGATCCTGGGGGCGCATCTGATCAATATAGGCTTTGGCAGCATCTTTCGCACCGGCCATTTTATTGGAATTGAACATACTGCCTGAAATATCAATCACGAGCAGGGTCGTGAGAGGGCCGATATCGCCCTGTCCCGAGACACTTGTTGGCGTTATCAGTTGCCCATTCTCATAAACTTGCAACGCGGCTGGATCCGCGCCGACAGGTTCCCCGGACGCGTCCGTGACGGAGATGTAGACGGTCACCTGCGGGAACTTGGAATTGTCCACCTGCGTGATGGTGATCTGTGGACTCCCCTCTTGCGCGGAGGCCGTCAGCGTGGCGGAAAGCGTCAGAGACAGGAGCAGGCAAGAGGTCAGAAGGAGGCGAAAAATCTTATTCATGGCTACCTCTTTTCGTGGTACACCATCTCGGTGTTGCCCATGCGGATCTTTTGTCCATTGGCAAGTTGGGTAAGTTCGATCTTTTTATTGTTGATGAACGTGCCGGACATGCTCATGTCTTTGACGGTGAATGTTTTGCCGTCGCCGGTGAGCATGGCGTGTTGGGGCTGGATGTCGGGGTCGGGCAGGACGATCTCGGATTTGAGCGCCGAACTGCCGATGGCAATGGCGGGACCGCCCGCGTGCATGAACTTGTCGAGGATGAACTCGGTGCCTTTCAGTTTGCCGGAGGTGACCTCCAGCCAGGCGCGCGAGAGCAGGACAACAATCAGCGAGATGAACGCGCCGACGGACGCGCCCAGCAGGACCAGCCCAGCGGCCTTGCCCACAACGGGATCTTTGAGCAGGCTGTGCGCGTACTCGAGCAGAACGCCGCCGAGCGCGCCGCCGATCAACCCGCCAAGCATGCCCTTCCACACCTGGCTCTTGCCGACCACGCCTTCAGCCAGGCCGATCAAAAGACCGAACACGCCCCAGCCGAGCGCGCGTCCGAGCAGGCCCGCGCCGACAAATTGGAAAAGGAACTCACTTAACGGAAGCCCGATTGCCCCGGCGACGAGGCCGAGCAACCCGCTGAAGAGTCCCGATTTCACGGCCTGCACCGGGTTGCGGGTGAGCAAACCTTCGGTGAGACCGATGAACAGGCCGATGCTCAACCCAACCAGCGCGCCGACGACAGCTTCGCTCAGATACAGGTTGTTGGCAAAGGACAGTCCCAGCCGGTCACTGACCTGCCAGCCGAAGAGTCCGCCCAGCGCGCCGAGGATTGCATAAAAGTACGTGCGCATTCGTCTACTCATTGTGATTTACTCCTTCCACTTCTTCCTGGCGGAGAGATAGATTCTTCCAAAAGACCATCGTCCGCCCAAAATTGCCGTCCAATTCATGGAAGCCGAAATAGCGGGACGGGTCGAAAAGGCCATTCTGTTGTCGAATGAAAATCCCGCCGCTGGCAGAGTGCGGCTCGACCACCAGCGCCACCTGCCACGGTTCGGGGAAAAAATGCTGGTGAAGCCAGGTGTCATAATGGGACAGGAAAATTCCCATGCGCGGATGCGTGTGATACCAGCCAACGATTTTCTTGCCTTTGAAATGAGTGTCAATCTCATTGTGGATCTCCACGAGACTGTCCTGCGTGAAAGTGAGATGCACACTGCTCTGGCGGGTATGTTGCGCGGGGATGGCGTGTTCGACAACGATGAACTGTCGGCCGCTTTCCTCGTCCGCACACCACTCGCCCACCAGGATGCCGCCCACCTCGTTGTCCATGTCGCTGACCGAATGGACGCAGATTCGGCTGTAGGCTGGCTGGGTCATGAAAACCGAGACCATAGGCTCCAAGCCGAGGGCGTCGTAGGGAGAGTCCCAGCGGCGCGCTTTTCTTGCAGGCAGGGGGGTGGTGATCGGTTCCATCGTCTCAGGCGGCTCGAGTTCCAATTTGAAGTTGGTTGGCATGGGCGCTCCCGATTTCCTCACCCGGTCGGAAACCGTGTTTCTTGTACACGGATTTCACGGAAGGCACGGACTGTCACGGATTTTTTTCCAAATTCCTTCCGTGGGAATCCGCCGAAGGATCCGTGTCACACCTGCACTTGCGCCAGGTGCAAGTGTCCGTGTACAAAGACCGGGTGAGGAATGGGACGGTTCATGGCTAGCCGGCGGTCA
>CAYJLS010000016.1:33514-37181 GCA_964371065.1 uncultured Anaerolineaceae bacterium
TTGAATTTCGGCTTCTGCACTAAATTGATCTTCGGCTTGGCCGCAGACTTCGCGGCCGAAGCGCTCAACTTCACGCGCTCGGGGCGGAGCAGTTCGCGTTGGTCGAGCGGAAAGGCGTTCGGATTCTTCTTGCGATACTCGCGGCTCCAGCGCGCCGCCTCGGGGTCCCAGGGAAAGGGCGGCTTGGTCGGGTCGTCGTGGAAGTTCTTCCACTGGAGCATCTCGCCCAGCATGATGACCAGTCGGTCGAGCGAACGGCTGGCCGTCCACCAGGCCGCGTCGATGCAGACACTGCCGTTCAGGTGGTTGATGTTCGGATGCCAGATGGGCGTCATCCACTTCATGCCCGGCCAGCGTTGCGGATATTGGTTGTGCAGGTAAATTTCAACCTGGTGGTTCTGTCCGTATTTTGGATTACCTTGCTTATCCACATCAATGATGCTCTTGCATTTGAACGTGACGATGTAGCGTTCGGGCGGCACATTCGGGCGCGGCGAGATCGCTTTGAACGAGATCAGGTCACTGCGCGACGCGAGTTCCTGCATCAACTCATAGTCCGCTTTCATGCGGCGCATGCGCGGGCTATCCGCCACGGCGCTCGGCCCCGCGCCCGCGGTGATGTCCGCGGTCAGCATCAGGCGGTCATCGTTGGGGACGCCTGCCGCGGATAGCGTCTCCTCGTCCTTGAGTTCGCGGCCGAGGGCTTTGCTGTCGAGTCGGTACGACATCGGGCGTCCGTCCGGGCCGACCGTCGGGAGCTGCAACAGCGAAGCGAACTCCGCCAGCAGGTCGCGCACCGAAACGTCATCGGGGACTTCCGCAGTCCGCGCCCCGCCGCTCGGTAAAACAATCGTCACATTCAAATCAGGCATGCTTCCTCCATCAAGAGTTGTAATGCGGCACCTGGCAGACGCCAGTGATCTCCCAGCAGTCCTTGTGATGCAGGGTATGGCAGACGTCACATTCGACCACGCCGCGCGGATCGACTCGGCTGACGGGCTCCAGGCAAAACGGACAGCGATGCTCCTCCACGATCGCCAACTGGACCTTTGGCCTGCCGCGCCATCCCCGGCTTTTTTTCTGGCTGACAGGAGTCGCAACGCGCCCAGGCTTGACCGTTTTCTTCGGGCTGGCGCGTCCCGCCCGCGTCTTTTTGACAGGTCTCTGCGCGGGTCTCAAGAAACCCAGGGGCGATTTTCGATTCGCCGACCCGGCCGGAGCAGGACTCGGCTTTCGTGCTGGAGTTCGTTCCACTTTCGGCGCAGGCGACGGAATCGAGCGTGGCGCGGCAACGGCCTGAGCAATCGCCGGGGAATGCCGTTTCCAGGCTTGAAAAACCAGCAGGAAGATTACGAGGCCGATGCCAACTTGCGCCAAGCCCTCCACATCCACTTGCTTGGGCCAGAACTCAAAAGGACCAATTCCATATTTCCACTCGGAAAGGAATCCCAGCAAAAACAATCCGCTGAGGTAGGTTGCCATCGCAACGATGAAACGAATGAAACTACTGCGCCGATTTAGAACCCAGCGCGAGCCAAATCCCGCGACCACCGCCAGCGTCGCCACCGCAAACCAATTCTGAAGCCAGGCGGGGTAATCGGGCTTGGCGCGGAAGAGTTGCGTCAACCCGAACGCGGAGACCGTCACCGGCAGGAACAGCAACAGCAGTTTGGCGAACAAATCGGATCGCGTTGCGGTGCGGGAGGAATGGGTTTGGCTCATCGTGGCAGTTTGGGCAGACATTTTCGGTATCTTCTCTCGGACTGCAAAATCTCCAGATTTTGCGCCGAAGTCGGGAGACTTCGGACTCCGAAAATATTTCAACTGTGCAGTTTCACGCGTCCGCGCGCGGGATTTTTGGGCGCGTCCTTCAACTTCACCGCGCCTTTTAATCGGACACGTCCGCGCGCCGATGAGCCGTTCCCGCCGCCCGTCTGCTCGAAGTGGTGGAAGTGCAACGCTTCGGGCAGGTCGCCGGTCAATTCGTAGAAGCGATACTGGACTCCGTTGTGCGCGCGCAGGATGTGCAGGGCTGGCACGCCCACACTCGCCAGCGTGCGATACAAAAATTTCTCTTCGCCGGTGATGGCGTGAGTCAACGTGGATTCGCGCAGGATGCCGCATGTGGGACAGTGTCCCGCCTCGAAACTGACCTCGCTCAAAGGTTTGAGGGTCTCTTCGATGGTGTGACAGTTCGGGCATTCGAGGGAAACGATCAGTTCCTGGTCGAGTTCGATGATCGCGTCCGGCCCGAGGTCCGCGCGGGCGATGCGCAGCAGGTCGGCCAGGGTCGTGCGTTCGGCGCGGGCGGGCAGTTCCGTGATCTCGCCATACGTCCAGTGACTCTCGCAATCGTCACGCGCGGTGTAAGCCGTGGTGTGCATCTCGTTGACCATGCCGTTGAAATGCGTCACCTTGCCCGGCTCGACAGGCAAACTGTGAATAAGCTTGAGCGCCTCTTGCGATTGCATCGCGCCAATGATCGAAGCGATGGTCGGCGTGGTGGGCACTTTGCCAAGCAGAATATTTTGGCGCGCTAGCAACGGACACGAGTATCGCATCGAGAGGTCGCGCAGGGCCTGCTCGGTGAGCGTGCATTCGTAACAAGCGCCCTGCCCCGGCACGAACACGCGCACCAGTCCAAGCAGTTCCTGGATGGCGCCATCCACCCAGGGTTTGTTCATCCAATAACAAAAACGATTCACGGCCAGCCGCGCCTCGCGATTATCGAGACAGCCGATCACCGCGTCCATGCGGCGGAAGATTCCCAACCCAAGTTGCGTGGTCACATCGCCGTTCAAATATTGCACATGCACCTGCGGGTTGACCGACTTCGCCCGCGCCGCCGCAACCTCGGCCTTGCTCCGATTGTTGTCCGTTTCGCGGAACAGGACCGAGCGGCTCAGGTTGGCCGCCTCGATCTTGTCGAAGTCCACGATGAAGAGATTGCCAACGCCCATCAACGCCAGGTTCTTGATCACCTCGTTGCCGAGCGCGCCGGCCCCGATCACCATCACCTTCGCATCCTGCACTTTTTCCCGCTCCCACCACGAGATGAATTCGAACGTGCCGAGGCGGTCTTTTCTCAGATTGGGGATGTGAAGCGGCTTCTCCGGTGCGATCGGAACGCGCAACGGGCCGGTCGGCGGCTCGTTCGTCGCGGGACGGGAGGCCTGGGTCGCCGCGCCCCCGGCCATTTCCTTCGCCTGGGTCATGTTCGACTCATCCACGGCGTGCGCGAACCAACCGACGCCCGGCCGCGACTCGATGAGGTGGTTCTTCTCCAGCGACTTGAGCGCCTCGCGCAGGGTTGCGCGGCTGATACCCAACTGGGTCATCAGTTCGCGTTCCGGGGGCAATTGCATGCCGGGCGAAAGACTGCCATCCAGGATGGAAGCGGAGAGTTTTCCGGCCGCTGATTCAGCCAAAGTTCGGTAGGAAACAGGTTGGATTTTCATAGTTTTGTGGTCTGGTGGTCAGACCAGACCCCGCCAGTATAGGGACTTTCCCCTGCCAAGTCAATGGAAAAAACTAGTACATGGGTACTAATTTGCCTGCTCAACAATTACATCCAATTACCTCTTGCGCATGGAATCAAAAACGACCGTCGGTTGAACGGTCGTTTTTGATATAGGCAAACCTTAGGCGAGTTCGACCACGCCACCGG
>CAYJLS010000017.1:0-37002 GCA_964371065.1 uncultured Anaerolineaceae bacterium
CTTTCAACTCCTCTTTCTCTACTCATGCTACCAACTGATTTTAGTCACACTCAAACGATTTGGGTGCGTTTCATTTCAGTTGAAGCCTTGTAGCGTATTGCGTGTTGCGTATTGCGTAAACCTTCAAAACGGAACACGAAGCATCCCCGTGGGACGCAACACGGCTTTTTCTTGACTCATTTGAAACACACCCAAACAATTTTAGTGTTTTTCCTCATCCCGATGGGGATGGCTGGCGGCGGAGAGCAGGTGGGCGAGTTGGAGCGCGCCTTCGGGGGAGGTGATGGCGAGTACTTCGTCCCATTCCTGGAAGGCGGTCACGCCGCGCGGCAGGGTAACCTGTCCGTTGCGGATGATGGCGGCGATGATGCACTCCTCCGGCAGGCCGAGGTCCTTGAGCGCCACGCCGATGGCGCTGGCGCCCTTTTCCACTTTTTCCTCCACCAGTGAGTAACGTCCGTGGCGGATCTTGAGCAGGGTCATCATGTCGCCCAGCGACATTTCCTCCTGGATCAGGTGGGCCAGCACGTTGGCCTGGTTGAGCGCCACATCCACGTGGAAGTTCTCATTGAACAGCCAGGCGTTGCGCGGGTTGTTGACGCGCGCGATGGTACGCGACACGCCGAACAGCTTGCGCGCGATGAAACACAGGCTCAGGTTGGTGGCGTCGTCGGTGGTGGTGGCCGCCAGGGCATGTGCCTGGCGGATGCCGGCCGCCTCTAGCACGTCGGGATCGCTGGGATCGCCTTCATAAATGGACTCGGTTGGCAATTCCTGATGGAGATGCGCGAGGATTTCGGGGCGATGTTCCACCAGTCGTATTTTGTAATTTTCGGAAAGCAACAGGGCCGCCAATTGCGCGCCCGTGCGTCCGCCGCCGGCAATTAAAACAAACATGTTAAGCCTCCGCTCCGAAACCCAGCCGCTCCCGCAGGGACTTGATGCCGTCGAAGGTGGCGCTGACGTTGAGCATGTCGCCGCGCTTCAGTTTTGTGTCTGCGGCAGGCAGGATGGCGCGCCCGGCGCGGGTCAGCGCGACCGGCAGAGTCTCCGCGTTACCGGCGCACAGGTCGTTCCACGAGCGTCCGGCCCAACTTTCGGGGATGACCAGTTCGTAGATTTCCACCTCGCCGTTGCCCGCCGAGAAGACCGCGCGCGAGGAGACGCTGGTCAGCAGTTCCTCCGTCCGTTGCGCGCCCCAGGCGGTGGAGCTGACGATTTGCAGGCCGAAGGCCTCCAACATGCCGCGCAGGCGCGGGTCATAGTTGCGGCAAACAACGACCGGCACCTTGTAGATCTTGCGGGCCGCGTGGGCGACCGCCGCGTTGAGCGTATCCGAGTTGGTGACAGCCGCCAGGCCGTCCGCATTTTGGATGCCCGCCCGCTCCAGCACGTCCTGGCGCAGGGTCTCGCCCCACACGGTGCGCCCGCGGAACTCGGGGCTGATGCGGTTGAACGAGGACTCGTTCTGATCCACGACCACCACCTGGTGGCCGCTTTGATACAAGCGCAGGGCCAGTTCCGCGCCCACGCGTCCGCAACCGACGACGATAAAGTTCATTCGTTCTCCTTCCTTTCCGACACCTGGTACGGCACGTCGGTGATGACGATGCCGGGGGTGTTAAGCAATTCTTTGCGAAGCAGTTCCGCCGTGTTCATGTGGAGCGCCATTTCCAGCGAAGAGCCGGCTACGAACTGCGGCACGACGATGGTGATGACCTCATCCGGCTGGCGCTGGGCCAGGATTTCGTCTATGTAACGGAGCAACGGTTCAAGGAAGAGACGATACGGCGAATCCAAGATCAACAGGCGAACGCCGTCGCCCCAGGCGTTCCATTTCTTCTGAAGTTTTTCGGTCTCCGCCGGGTCAATCGCGACGAAGATGGCTGTCACGTCGTGCGAGAGCATACGCGCGTAACGCAGGGCTTCCAGCGTACCCTGATGCACGCCGCTGACCGGCATGATGACGCGGTGACGCGTCACGTGCGGGGCGGGCGGTGCATAGTGATCCAGGCTGAGTCTTCTGGCTACTTTTGCATAGTGACGGTGGATCATCCAAAAGATAGCCATCAGGCTGGGCGTCAGAATGAGAACGACCCAGGCGCCGTCACTAAATTTGGTGACCGAGAAAACGATCATAACTACAAAAGTACAAACCGAGCCAAATCCATTGACCAGCATTTTATATTGCCAGCCCTTTTCATATCGCAGGGTCGAGCCACGCTCGACAATTTCCTCTCCTTGCTTGAGGTGCCCAATCTTCCACCAGCGCAGGGACATACCGCCTTGAGAAAGGGTAAAAGAAAGGAACACGCCAATTGCATACAGTGGAATCAAACGGGTGACGCTGGCCTGAAAGATAATGATGAGCAAGGAAGCAATCGCCGCCAGTGCGACGATACCGCGCGAAAAGACGAGACGGCTGCCGCGATAGGTTAATTGCCGGGGCAGGAAACCGTCTTTGGCGGCCAGCGCGCTCAGGCGGGGAAAATCTGCGAAGGCGGTATTGGCGGCCATGACGAGGATGACCGTCGTGCCGCCGATGAGCGCCAGATAGGGCAAACCGCGTCCGTGGAAGACCGTCTCCGCCAGTTGGGAGATGACAGTCACATTTTCAGATGGCACTGCGCCGATCTGTTTGGCCAGGAAGGAAATCCCGAGGAACAGCGAACCGAGAATGAGCGACATCCAGATCAGGGTGATGCCCGCATTTTTACTGCGCGGTTCCTTGAAGGCGGTGATGCCGTTGGAGATGGCTTCCACGCCGGTCAGTGCGGTCGTTCCGCTGGCAAAGGCATGCAGGATCAAAAAGGGCGTAATGGCCGACAGTTCATGCAAGGTTTCGATTTCGGGCAGGTTTGGAACCGTGCCAAGCGAACCCGTGAGGTAGCGTAGCAATCCCAACCCGACGGTAACGAACATCATCGTGACAAAAAAATAGGTGGGGATCGCAAACGCAGTGCCGGATTCTTTCACGCCGCGCAAATTCATCAGCATGACGAAAGCGACAAACACGATTGCCAGGTAGACGCGATAGTCGAAGAGGGCGGGATAGGCCGAGATGATTTGTGCCACGCCGGAGGAAACGGAGACCGCCACTGTCAGGATGTAATCGGTGAGCAACGCGGCCGCCGCCATGAGCGCCGGAACATCCCCCAGGTTGTCGCGGGCAACAATATATGCGCCGCCCCCATCCGGGTAAGCGTGAATCGTCTGCTCGTAGGAGATCGTCACAATCGCCAGCAGGATGACGATCGCCATCGAAATCGGAAAAACGTAACCAAAAGCCATCGTCCCAGCCGCGGCCAGGATCACCAGGATTTCCTGCGTGGCATAGGCTGTGGACGAAAGCGCATCCGATGCAAAGACAGCCAGACCGACAGCCTTGCCAATGGTCTGGTGCGGCGCGTCTGCGGTCGAAAGCGGGCGGCCAACAAACCAATGGCTGGGCGTCCAACGCGGCTTGTGTTCGGTTGTCCGTCTCATTAATTGGTTAGGATCGTGGTGTTCAGGCTCTACCGTGCTCATAAATACTCTTTTCCGTAAACAGGCAAAAATATAGCCCATCCAACCAGCGTGGGCAAGGGCGGCATTATAGTCCAGATTCAAACTTAGGACTCGTGTAAAAATAAGTTCCGTGTTTCCGTCAGCAGTTGGACTGCTGACGGCTCGCAGTATAACTGCTCGCGAACCTTGGAAACGGGAAGTTATTCTTACACAGATCCTTAGTGGGAAGGAATGCCTTTGGGTTGCGCCAACGGCACTTGCAGGAAGAACGTGCTGCCTTTGCCCAGTTCACTTTCCACCCAAACCTTGCCGCCATGCCGTTCGGCAATCGAGCGGACGATGGCTAGTCCCAAGCCGGTGCCGTGTTGGGCGCGCGCTTCGCGCTGTTTGCCGCGATAGAATTTCTCGAACAGGCGCGGCAGGTCGGAGGGGGCAATCCCAATGCCGTCATCCTGCACTTCAAATACCAGGTTTTTCTGTTCGACGCGCACGCGCACCATCACCTGTCCGCCGTTGGGCGTGTACTTGATGGCGTTTTCCACCAGGTTGTAAACGCCCTGATGCAGCAACGCCTGGTCGGCTTCGACCGTGGCCGGCAGGCCGCGCGTCGTGTCCACCGACAGGCTGATGTTCTTCTGTCCGGCCTGCAACTGCAACGCGCCGATCACGCGCTCGAGGATGTCGTGGATCGGCACATTCTCCACCTGCAAGCCGACGCCGATTTCGATGCGTCCCAGGTCGAGCAGGTTGTTCACCAGCCGCGACATATTTTCCACGCCGGAGACGATCTTGCGGACGTAGCCTTGTTGCTGGTCGTTCAACTCGCCCACCATTTCGAGCATGGTGGCATAGCCGCGCATCAGCGTCAGCGGCGAACGCAGGTCATGGCTGACCGTGGCGACAAATTCCGACTTCATCGAATCCAACTCTTTGAAGTGAGTCACATCCCGCAGGATGCAGACGCGGCCGACGGGACGTCCCTCCGCGACGACGGAGGAGGCGGTGGCGAGGTACGTCCGCCCGCCATCGAAGGCGATCTCCGCGGACTGCTTTTCGCTGGGCGCGGCCTGCAACAGGTCGAGCAGGGACTTTTGTTGGATCAACTTTTCGATGGCCTGCCCGCCGCTTTGGGCGATATCCACGCCCACCACCCGGGCGGCCGCGGGATTTGCCAGCAGGAGGCGATTCTGCGGATCAATCACCAGCACCGGGTCTGGCGTGGAATTGAGGATGGCCTCCAACTGTCGGCGGCTGGCCTCCACGTTCAGGAACAGGTGCGCGTTGGCGGTGGCCAGCGCGGCCTGCCCGGCGATGGTCGTCACGAAGCGCGCGTCCGACTCGGTGAACGTGCGCGGCTGGTCGTAGGCGGCCCACATCGCGCCGTAGTAGCGGTTCTCGTGGCGCAGGGCCACCGCCAGGAGCGAAGCGGGTTGGGGCAGGTTCGGGTCCAGGTCGAGCGTGCGGGTGCGGCTCACATTGGAAAGGATGAGGCGGTCCTGTCCCTGCACCTGCCGCAGGATTTGCTCGTCGAGATGGGCATACTTATCGCCCGCGGGGCCAAGGGTGAAACGCGAAGGCAGTTCGATGGAGTTCTGCGGCAGGATGGCGGGCGAGAGCACGACGCGTACCGAACTGGCGCCGCTGGCGAGTACCGCCTCCAGCACGGGCTTGACCGCGTCCTGCATCTCGAGGCTGGAGGCCACACCCTGGCTGACAGCCAGCAGGCGGTTGAGTTCATCGAGGCGGGCTTGCAGACTGGCGCGCATCTGCTCGAAGGCGCGGCGCAACTGGCCGACCTCGTCCACGCCCTCCACCTGCAAGGGATGGTCGAGATTGCCTTTGGCGATGCGGTCGGCTTCCACGGCCAGGTTGTGCAGGGAGCCGGTGACGGCGCGCAGGCCAAAACGCAAAGAAAAGAGCGCTACCACTGCCAGCAGGAGGATCATCACCGAAAGCGGCATAGCGGTCAACAGCGCCAATTCCTGGGCCTGCCAGGCGGGGATGTTGAGCGCCACTGCCCAGGCGCGTCCTTCCACCTGCTGGTAATAAACGTATTGGCGCGTGCCGTCCGGCGCGGTGTGCGTGCTAAAAGGATTTTCGGGATCGTGCGGCCCGTCGTAGATCGTATCCACCAGGCCGGGATTGGGATGATAAAGAATGACGCCGAGATCGTCAATCAACATGCCCGCGCCTTCAGACTCGGTCATGCCTGCCAGGCTGCTGATGAGCGGCTGGGTGAGCGGATTCGTGCCGAGGTCGGTGCGGCCAATCAGCACGCGTCGAACCTGCCCGAGGCTGTCCACGATGCCGACCATGAACGAGACGCGCGCCGCGCCCTCGCCGGGTTTGAGCGGTGGGATGGTGTAAATCTGGATCAGCACGCCGCCATCCGCCGCGAGCGACAGACCCGCCTCCTCCTCCGGGAACAGCCCGAAGGTCGCGCGGGAGGCGGAGGGGTAGCCTCCCAGCACGGATTGGCTGGCAACGTCTAGGATGATGAACTGGTCGAAATAAGGGCTGGACTGCATCCGCTGGGCAAGGATGGAGGAAAGCTCCGGATCGAATGCGTCCAACAGGCGCGGATCGGTGGCAAGCTGCACGGCCATATTTTGCCCGGTCTCGAGGAAGAAAGGCACGCTCTGGGCGGCGGTCCCGGCCACGCTGGAGAGACGGTCGCGCAACATGTCGCGGGCGGCGCGTCCAGCCACCACCCAGTCACCGATCAGCAGGGTCAGCAGGAGCAGGGTGATGAAGGTGCCGGTGCCGAATAGGAAGCGGTTTTCGAGGCTTCTTTCGGACGGGGAAGGCTGGAGGGGCCCCGAACGCCCCCACGCGGACGGGAAGGCGATTGCCAAAACCTGCATGACCAAACCGGCGAACAAGACCTCCCCGCTAAACGAGAGCGCCGCCACCCCGGCATTGCTGAGGGCGTAATCCAGGCGGACGGCCGTCTGGCCTGGCACGGTCAGGAAGGTGCCAAGCACATAGATGAAAACGTGCAAGGGGATGAGCAACAGCGCGCTGACCAGCGGCTGGCGGAACAGGCTATAGGTGAGGGTGCGGAAACGCTGGCGCATATTGGCCGCGAACAGCGTGGAAAGAAGCGCCAGGTCGAGGATGCTGAAGACGGTGTGCGTATCCCACGCGCCGCGTAAGAGGCCAGCCAGCCCGCCCAACACGGCCGCGCCAAACGGGCCCAGCGGCCCGGCCGCCAGCATCCACGGAAGGGCAGAGAAGATCATCATGGCCGGGGGAAGCGGTTCCGCCGGGACGCCCGGCGGGGGGAGCGCCGATTCGGAAGGCAGGTGGGCGCCCAGGAACAGGTTGGTGAGCAGGACAAGCAGGAGCAGGACAAAGAAAATCCCCCAGGCGCGTCCTTTAATGGGCGGCTGAAGCGAGCGCCAGCGATAGAGGAGATAGCCGATCAGTCCCAGGAACAGGAACCAGACCAGCCAGCCCAATGCGGAGGGCGCAGGCATATAAAAGGTACCGCCCAAAAGTGAGCCGATGAATTCCATGGCAGTTTGTTCTTGTGATTATAGCCGTAAAATGGGAGCGGGGCGGCCTTGCGGGTTCATTTCAAATTTCTACAAACCCGCGTCGCGATATGCCCCCTGATATTCCGGCGGCAGGAGGCGGGCGAGGGCGCGCATGATCTGGTCGGTGCCGGTTTTCAGGTCGGCGCGGCGTTCCCCCGTTTTCTCCAGGCGGAACGGTTTTCCCACGTTCATGCTGACAGGCGTCCGCCGCCGGTGCTTGGTATCGTCATTGAACCGCCCGGTCTCGGTGCCGGTCAGGGCGATGGGAATGACTTGCGCCTCGGACTTGAACGCCAGGAAGGCCGCGCCCTCCAGCCCGGACTCGAGTCCCCGGTTCAGGCTTTGACGCCCCTCCGGCGCGATCACCACGAAGCGGCCGCGTCGGAGCGACTCGAGCGCGCAGGCGAGCGCGCGACGGTCGGGTTGGCCGCGATGCAACCAGATCGTCCCGTACCGATCGCCCAGCGCGCCCACCCAGCGGTAGTCGTCGCGTATGTCGCTCGCGCCGAGCGGGTCCACGCTCAGAGTCCGCAGTTGCGAAAGGATCACCACGATGTCCGCGTCGCCGAGATGGTTGAAGACGATCAGCCCCGGCCCGCGCTTGGGAAAATTCTCCAATCCGCGCACGGTCAGGCGCGTGCGCGCCTTGACCAACACCTGGGCCGCGACCCACAGCACCGCGCGGAACAGCCTGCGCCAAAGGGTGTACTCCGGCAGGCGCGTCAACTCGGGATGCCAAACTTTGGCAACCGGTTTAGGAGGGAGCGATGGCGGATTCTGCATAGACCCCGCGATATTCTTCCGGGAGAAGCCCGGCGATGTGACTCATCACCAGGTCGGCGTTGCGCTGGCGGGACTCGCGCCGCGCCGCGCCCCGCGCCGCGTCTTCGATGGGCGGCAGGGACAGCGGTTTGCCGATTCTCATTTCCAAATCTGGTTTTTCCCCGCGGCGGGCGCGTTGCCAAAAATCGTCCGTCGTGCCGACCAAAGCGACCGGCAGCGCCGGCACGCGCGTCGCCTCGAGGATGTAGGCGATGCCCGGCTTGGCGCGGCGCATGGCGGTCACGTGCGAACGCCCGCCCTCCGGCGCGATCAACAACGGCTTGCCCGACCGGATCACGCGCAAAATCCAACTCATCAAGGCGCGGTCGTAATCGCCGCGATGTACGGGCGTCACGCCGTACCACTTGAGCAGTTGTCCCTGCCCGGGCTTGGCGAACACGTCCGCCGCGCCGATGATCTCCAGCGTCTCCGGCCAGAACGAGGCCGCCAGCGGCGGGTCGAAAATCGAGACGTGGTTCACCGCCGCCACGTACGGCTGTCCGAGCGGCACGTTCTCGCGTCCCGTGATCGTCACCCGTCCCAAAATGTGGAACAGTCCGCGGAACACGGCTCGCAGGATCGGACGGCTGACGCGAAATCGCAGGGGGACGCGATACTTATCCATGACACAGCGCCTTCACTTTTTCAAAAACCTGGTCGGCATTCAGATGATCGGAATTCAGAATCACCGCGTCCTCCGCCGGACGCAGGGGCGCGACCGCGCGGGTCGAGTCAATCCGGTCTCTTGCGCGGACCTTCGAGAGGATCTCATCGTAATCGGCTTTTTCGCCCCGCGCGACGATCTCGTCAAACCGACGGCGGGCGCGCTCTTCGGCAGACGCGTCGAGATAGATTTTCAAATCCGCATCGGGCAGGACGACGGTGCCGATGTCGCGCCCCACCATGACGACGCGGCCGCGCTGTCCGATGCGGCGTTGCTGTGCGCTGAGAGCGCGGCGCACGCCCGCGTAGGCCGAGACGACCGAGACGTTCGCGTCCACTTCGGGGCGACGCGTCTCCCAAGTGATATCGCGTCCCTCGACAATCACGTTGCAGGCGCGTCCATCCGACCTCGAGGCGGGCGCGACCTCGATGGGTGTTTCCTCCGCGAGACGCGTCACCGCGCGCTCGTCGCGCACGTTCACGCCGCGCTGGAGCGCGATCCACGTGACGGCGCGGTACATCACGCCTGTGTCAAAAAAAAGATAACCGAGATATTCGGCGAGGCGTTTTCCGATGGTGGATTTTCCCGACGCGGCAGGGCCGTCTATGGCGATGATGGAGGGAGGGGAGGAAGTCATCAGTTATCAGTGATCAGTGATCAGTAATCAGTTTGGGATGCGAGATAGGTGTTGCGTGTTGCGTGTTCCGTATTGCGTGTTCCGTGTGTAACGTGTGTACCTGTCTACCTGTGTACGTGCCTACGGCTCCCGCGAATCAAGGAAGAGATCGGAGCGCACCCAGAGAACGAGGGTTTCGCCCTGAACGGGCAGTTCACGCAAGGTCAGCCAGCGCAAAAAATAGGAGGGGAACAAATCCCAGGCGGGGGTCTGCCGCCAGGTGAAATCCTGGCCGCGATAGGCGGCGGCGAGACCGATGTCCTCCAGCGGCGGGGTGACGATCAGCGCGGGCGCGGAGGCCGGGTCGAAGGCGAGCAGGACTTGGGGGTGGTGGTTTCGGAGCGACCAAAGCAGGGCGGGCGAATCCACTCCGTAAACGGCAACCGCCAAATCGTCCGCGTGACCCGCGGCCCATTCCGAGGTTTGGTCCGCGGTCTGGGAAATCAAATCCGCCTGCGCGATGTGCGGGGACGAGTCCCAGAGTTCCACCGCGGACGGGATGCGGAGTCCGGTCGCGCCCCAAGCCGCGCCGAGGGTGTAGAGGCCGAGCAGGATGGCCGCGCCCCAGGCCGCGCCGACGCGGGCGACGCGCGCCGACCAGCCAAATCCCACCAGCACAACGCTGAGGATGAGGAGAAACAGCGAACCGACCAGCAGGTACAGGCGGACGTTGCCCTGCGACGAGGGCAGGGGAGTAAAGTACATGGCGTTGAGGTCCATCCAGGCGAAGGCGAGCAGGAGGATGGTGAAGACGGCCACGCCCGCGGTTTCGCACACGAATTCGCGCGCGAATTCGAGGTGACGGGCAAGTTCGAGCGCGGCGAGAGTCCAGAGCGGGATGAGCGCCCAGGCCAGGTCGGCGGTTTGGCGCGCGGGGTAAAAGGACGCGAGCAGGAGCGCCACCAGCATCCACAGGCTGAGGCGGATGACGCGGCGGCCCGCGTTCCGCCAGCCGCGCAGGATGGCGAGAAGCGCGAAGAGAATGCCGAGCAGTTGGTACACGCCCAGCGCGAGGAAGAGCCGGCTGGAGGGGACGGCGATGGGCGCGCCCCAGCCCGTGAGGTATTCCGGGAGCGAGGCCAGCCAGGCGCCCAGTCCCTGCGGTGCGAGGAGGAAGAGGGTGGAGGCGGCGAGGAGGGTGAGGAGGAAAGAAGAAAGATGAAAGATGAAAGATGAAGAATTGTTGGAGGATAGGGGTTGCGAGATAGGAGATGCGGGTTGCGCCCCTTCGACTGCGCTCAGGGCAAGGTTAGGAGTTAAATCCTCCTCGAACGTGTTTACCTGTGTACTTGTATCCGTGTTTACTTGTTTACCTGTGTGCGTGTCTACCTTTGTGCGTGTGGACGTGAACTGCGAAAGCATCCAGGCGAGGAGCAGGCCGAGCAATCCCGGCCAGAGGGCGGGGCCGGAGAGAAGCGCCAGCGCGAGGAAGATTCCGGCGAGGCGCGGCTGGCGGCGGAACCAGAATCCCGCCGCGAGCAGGGAGGTGGCCACCGTGAGGATGGGTCCCCCCGCCTGCCGTGAGAGCGCAACGAAGGCAGGGTCAATGGCGAAGAAGAAGGCGAGGATCAGCGCGGGGCGCGGCCTGACCTGTTCGCGAAAGACGAGCGGGACAAACACGAGCGCGCTGCCCGCCAGCGCAGGCCAGAAACGCGCCAGGAAGTTGAAACTGCCAAAGACGAAAAACAAAACGGCGGTGAGGTTGGTGTACGCGACGTGGGAACTGAGCGCGGGGCTGTGTCCCTGCGCGATCTGCAGGGCATCCAGCGCGAGCCGCGCCTCGGAATCCGTCAGCGGGAGTTCGCCGAGGCGCACAAAGCGCAGTCCGAGGGCGAGCAGGAAGGCGAGCAGATATAGGATTGTCTCATGGCGGGGGGAGCGGGGGTTCATGTGGGCAATTTTAGCACAACGTTCAGAAACCCGTTTTCTCGCCTTTGGCGGAAAACGGGTTTCTGAATTATGCGCGAGGATTTCCATCGTGATAAAATTACAGCATGAGAACCAATTTTGTTGAACGTAGAGGCAAGCTACAAGACCTCGACCGGTCGTTTGATTTGAAGTTCTGGCAGTCCCAGACTCCCAAAGTGCGCTTCGATGCCGCTTGGGAATTGATCGTCCACGCCATGAAAGTGAAAGGGCGCGATGTTCGTCAACTCCGACTTCAGCGATCTGTTACGAATTTTCAACGACAACCGCGTTAAGTATTTGGTGATCGGCGGCTACGCAGTCATTCAATATGCCGAGCCGCGTTTCACCAAAGACCTCGATGTGTGGATCAGCACGGATGCCGCCAATGCCGATGCGGTTTATAAATCCCTGCGCGAGTTCGGCGCGCCTTTAATGGGATTAACTGCAAAGGATTTTTCCGAGGATGGTTTTTTCTTCCAAATGGGCGTTCCCCCAATCCGTGTGGATGTTCTGATGGGAATTCCAGGCGCGGGTTTTAGCGATTGTTGGGCGCGACGGGTGGAAACGGATTTCGACGGCTTGAAAGTGAACTTCATTTCCAAAGAGGATTTGATCGCCGCAAAGCGCGCGTCTGCCCGTCCGCAAGATTTGATTGACGCCGATCTGCTTTCAAAATCAGAAAACGGTTAGCAAGTCATTCACGGGGGAAAGGAGCAACTCACGGCACGCCGTAAACAATGGTATTCCCCGCCTGGAATAATATCGCCAAATGTTGTTGGAACTTGGTCTCGCTGACCTTGTAGGTGGTGCGTTCCAACATGCCGACCACGATGTAGCGGATCTGGTAGCGGTCAAGGATGACGCGGGCGGCGTCCCAATTGGGGACTTCGTAGAGGGTTTTAATATCCGCCTCGCGCGTGCCGTTAGGCGCGGAACTGCCGCGCCATTGGATTTCGTGCCACGGCCAGCCGAGGACGGTGGGCAGTCCCGTGTAGGTGGAGATGCGCGCATAGTAGGTGTAACTACTCTGGGGGATTTCCGCCTCGGCGACGACTCCGAGCGGCGCGGACTGAAGATAGCGGATGGCGGCCGCGTCTTCGGGATTCTCGCGCTCGAGGTGGGCGGAACCGTCGAGGGTGTAGCCGTTGCGAGGCTGGAAGTTTTCGGTCTTGTTCAGGAAGGCGAGGACGGGATAGGCGAGTCCCGCGACGAGGACGAATCCCAACAGGACGCGCCAGGCCACATTCCAGGCCCCGCGCAGGTTCCGCAACAGGACGGCGGTCGCGAAGGCCGCGGCCAGCGACCACAACTGCCAGGCCTGATAGTAAAACTTGAAGACGGTGTTGATGCGGTAGCCGAATCCATCGCGCAGGTAGACGAAGTCGGGGGCGAGGATGAGGAGGGAGCCGAGGACAATTAAAAGCAAGTTGAACGTTGAGGGTTGAAGGTTGATGGTTGGTAATTGGTAATTGGTAATTGGTAATTGTGAATCCGAATCTTGACTTTCGATCTTTGACTTACCGACTTTCAACAGATGGGAAAGGGAAAGCCAGAGAATGGAACCAATTGTCAGCAGGCCCCCGATGTACGATAAACGGCGGGCGGTGGCGGCAGAGAAGAGGGAGATCAGGTTGGGTTGGTTTTGTGAGGCGAGGTACTGCGCGGCAATTTCAGGTTCGCGCCATTGGGCGGCGAGTCCCAACAGCCAGGAAAAGGCCCAGAGAAACAGGACCAGGCCCAAGGTCCACGCGAGAGCCGCTCCGTAGCGTGGACGCGTCTCGCGGTCGCGAATCATCCAAATCAGGTAGGCGAAGAGCGGGAGCAGGAGAGTCCCCCACATCACCCAGAGGTGCGCGCCGCGCGTCGGGTTGACGAGGTTCGGGAGGATGCCGCCTGCCTGCGAGGAAAAGCCGAGGTAGAAAGGCAGGTAGAGCAGGATGGCCGCGGCGACGAGCGGGATGCCAAGCAGGAACGCGTCTTTGAGGCGCGACCAACTCCAGCCGTCGTCGCGGACGCGGACGAGGACGTACGCGCCGACGATGAGCGCGGCGGTGACGAGGATGTCCCAGGTGTTGAGGAAGGCCAGTCCGCCGAGGACGAACGCGGCGAAGAGGAAGTCACGAGGGGTGGTTCGCAAGCGGAGTTCAAAGAAGCGGAGCGTGCCGCTCCAGCCGTCGAGGAAAATGTTGAGCGCCACGCCGATGCCCAGCATGTTGAAGGGAAGCGCCAGCACGTGCGGGTGGAGGTCGCCCAACACGAAGGAGAAGGCGGGAAATTCGTCTATGATTTCCTGGTAGAGGTTGACCAGGTCAAAGTCCGAGACGACGCGGGAGGCGCGCCACCACCACCAGAAGCGGTCGGGAATCCAGCCAGCGCCCGTGGGAGCGACGTTGATTTGTTGGATGTCGAGCCAGGTCCAAACGTTAAACGTTGAACGTTGAACGTTCAACGTGGAAGGCCAGAACCAGCCCAGTTTATAGAAGACTTCGAGCAGGCCTTCGGGGTTGGAGAGGATGAGGAGGAAGAGAGGGGCAAGTAATGCAAGTAACCAGTGATCAGTGATCAGTGACCAGTGATCAGTGACCAGTGTTGCGTGTTCCGTGTCTACTTGTGTACCTGTGTACGTGTTTACGTGTCTACCTGCGTACGCGGCCAACAGATTGTAAAGGATGCCATACGATCCCACCGCGGCTAACGCGAACACCAGCGCCAGCATCAGGTTGAAAGCCACGTTGCCAGAGACGCCCGTCAGGCGCGCCAGCATGGCGGTGAGAATGTAGCCGAAGTGGTAATAGGAAATGGAATAGCCCGACATCCACGGGTCGTTGGGAGGAAAGGTCGGCGAGCGCAGGATGCCGTTGATGAAGGCCAGTTCCATCGGCTTTTCGGTGCCAGTCGCCTCGGGGTTGGAGGCGCGCACGAAGGCCATGAACGCGAAGGCGAGCAGGAAGAGGAGTTCGGTGGTGAGGAGGAGGGGTTTGTGGGAGGAGAGCCAGGCTTTGAGACCAGTAATCAGTGACCAGTGATCAGTCATCAGTGACCACAGACTGAGGCTGAGGAGGATGAGGAAGGCGAACAGCAAACCACCGAGATCGTTGCGGAGGACGCCGAGGGAGGCGAGTATCCAGAAGAGCCAGCCCCAGAGGAGCAGGCCGACGGCGCGGGCCAGGGTGTAGCCGCGATCCGCGAGCGCGGGGAAGAGGCGGAAGACCGGCGGGAAGGTCAACCAGCCGAGCAGGGAGGAGGCGAGGTACCAGGAGAGGGAGGAAGTCATCAGTAATCAGTTATCAGTCATCAGTTTCTTCACCATGCGATGATAACTGGCGAGAGGGTTTTTGTCACGCTTCGTAAAAACAATTTCATAGCCTTGCCTTTTGTACAGGCGCAGGGCGGTTGAATTATCGAGGGCGACCATCAGCGAAACTTTTTTCAGGCGATGCGCGCGCGCCTGTTCCTCGGCGTGGAGCAGCAGGTGTTTGCCGAGTCCCTGTCCCTGCGCGGCGGGCAGGACGCCGAGGTTGCCGATCAAATACTCGTCCGCTTCGGCTTCTTTGATATTTACGAGCGAAAGCGAACGCGCCACGAATCCGAACATGTCCCAGCCGAGGGCGCGCGGCAAATATTTGACAACCGAAAGATTCAGGCGTGTCAGGTCCGCGGCGGGGAAGGAGAGCAACAATCCCAGCGGGTGGCGATTCAACTCGGCGGCGAAGGACAGTCCGTAACCGAAGCGCCCCGCGTCCAACGAGAACAGGCGCATGAGCGCGACCTCGGTCGCACGTCCGTCTGCGCCAAAAAGATAATCGGCGCGATGACCCATCGAAAGGCGGAAGACGGCCGCGGCCAGGGGCGCGTCATCGGGACGCGCGGGGCGGATGATGATGCGATTCGTCATAGCGCAGGCAGAGTCCAGCGTCCCGCGGCGTCCGGCTCAAAGTCCAGGACGCGCGTGACGGCGTCGAGATTGATCGTCCCATAGATGTGGGGGAAGGACTCGTCGGGTTTATCGGTCCCCGCTTCATACTTGACCTCGGAGCGGAGCCGCGCTGGGTCAATGACCAGCAGGATGAGTCCGCGCTGGCCCGCGTAGAATCGTTCCGCGACTGCCACCACTTGCGCGGGCGTGGAGCAATGGATGAAGCCCTCGGTCGCGAGGCTGGGCGCGGAATATTCGCCTGCCTGTTGGGCAGATTGCCACGCGGTTTTGGACGTGATGTGGATAATCAGATTCATAGTTGAATAGTTTTGTAGTTACGTAGTTTTGTAGTTACCGCCGTCCTCCCGAGAGAGCATCGGGACACGTGAGCGGAGGGTACTCCCGCAGTCGAAGGACAGGTCACAAGTGCAAGCATTGTTCCATGTACCTGCCCTTCGACTTCGGCTCGACTTGCACTCGCCTCCGCTCAGGGCAGTGCGTTGACTTCATAAATCACCGTCGTCCCGTCGCGGAAAACCTCGTTCCAAAATGCGCCGTCGTAAAACTCGAACTTGAGCAGTCCCGCGCCGGGGTAGTAGACATTTTCCACCTGCCCAACGATGATGTAGCGGATGCTGTACTTTTTGAGAAATGCGATGGCCGCGGCTGGGTCAACGGTATTGTAGAAGTCCGTGATCTCCGCGAGACGATTTTCCACAATGAGCGGTTCCACGAAGCCGCGTTGCTGGCGCTGGTGCCAGTTCCATCCGAGCACACCCGGCAGGCCGGTGTAGATGGTGAAGCGCGTACACCAGCGGTATTCGGGACAGTTGCCTTCCACGATGACAGGCGAACCCTGCACGTTATCCTGCATCCAGCGGATGGCGCGGTAATCCTGTCCGAGGTCCATCTCGAGCGCGTCCCAGAATGTCGAAGTTTCCATGTAGGTCATCGAATCGAGCGTGTGCGGGGCTTCGAGATTCATGCGGTCGCGGATTTTGTCGAGCGTGCCGGTGACGGTGAAAAAAGCCGCGCCTGCCAGCAGGAGAGTCAGACCGACCTGCCAGATTCCGCGCCAACGCGTCCGCCAGGATGGGAGGGCGGGGAGCGTCCACCCGAAGGCGGCCGCGGCGCTGACGGCGAGCATCGTCCACGCCTGCAAATATAACTTGAAGACCGTGTTCATGCGCCCGATGTCGCCGACCAGCACAACGACCTCGACTGCGATGGTAAGTACCAGCGAGGTGCCGACCATAAATAGAACCCAGCGTTTGGCGTCGCTTTGACCAGGGCGCAGGATGAGCAGCGCGGCCCAGACCGCCAGCGGCAGTGCGATCAGCGAGATGACCGCGCCGCGATAGAGCAGATAGATCAATGTCACGAAGAACGCGGCCAGCGACAATTCGATAATGAGTTGATATGGTTTGAGTTTGTTCAGTGAAGAGAGCGGCGTGGAGGCCATCCACTCGCGCGTCTCCCAAACCATCCAGGCGAAGATCAGGAACAGGAACACGCCCCAATGCGTGAAGTAGGACGAGAGCGGCGTGTGCCCACCGCGCCACGCGTCAATCTGACCGTAGCCCGAGCCGAACCAGTAAAAATAAGGCTGGTAGAAAATGCGCGCCAGCGCGAGCAGGGTCAGCGCGCCGAGGGCGGAAATCGTAAAACGTAAAACGTAAGGATGGACTATGAAAACGCTTTTTGCATCCAGATTTGTTTTTTTCTTATCCTCTCGGTGTCCGTCATTGCGACCTTCGGGAAGCAATCCCCGCGCAGGCGAGGAGACTGCTTCGTTCCTCGCAGTGACGAATCGATAGGGCAGGTTGAACAACGCGTAACCCACGGCCAGCGCGGCCAGCGGCATATACGTAAACGCGTCCCAGGTGTTGGTGGGGTAGAGCGCGCCCAAAACCAATGCGCCAAAGACGATTGGGAGAATCGCGTTACGCACTACGCAGTACGTACTACGTAATGAGTAGTGCGTACTGCGTAAGAAGAGCACAAAGGAGAGTCCCCAGGCGATCACGAACAGCGCCAGCATCAGGACGATCATGTGCGCGTGCAGGTCGCTGTAAAGGAAGGTGAAGAGCGGGAACTCGGTGATCGGCTCCACGTCGCCGGGGGCGGGGATGACGCGGCTTGGAAGCCAGTACCATTCCCCCGGTCCGGGAAGCGGCGACCCCGCCAGGCTTTTGGCGAAGCCGTCCAATGCCCACATGAACTGCTGGAAAATGTTCGCCCCATCCGTCACCCCGTCCGGCGCGCCCATGCGCTGGAAGGTGCGCCACAGCATCTGGATCGTGCCGAGGTTGCCGAGCAGGAGCATCAGCGCAGTGGAGGCGAGGCCGGTCACAAGTCGAAGGTCAAAGGTTGAAGGTCGCGGATCTTCGACTTTCGACTTTTGACTTTCGACCAAGTTGTAGCCGATGGAAAACGCGCCAATGCCCACCAGCGCAAACAGTGTTGGCAAAATAAAGTTGTATGCGATGGACGGTACGATGCCGAGCAGTTTCACCGGCGTGCCGACCAGCACGTAGCCGTAATAATAATAGTTGATATAACCGCCCGCGAACCACGGGTCATACGGCGGGAAGGTGGTGGATTTCAACACCGCGTTGAAATACGAAAAATCCATCGGACGTTCGCCGCCCTTGGACGGATGCCACAGGTCGGGGTTGCCGAGGCGGATGAACAAATCGAGCAGGAACAGCGCGAGGAAGATTCCTTCGACGATGAGGAACGCGCGCCGGTTCGACTTCCACTCCCGCGCCAACGCCTCTCTCTGGACCCAGGCCTGCCACGCGCCAACCAGCAGGATCGCCCCGCAAACGACTCCGATATTCGCGCGGCTGTAGGCGATTCCCAAAGACCCCATCAGCCACGGAGCATAGGCCAGGATGACGAGGCCGAGCGTGCGCGAAAGCGCGTAACCCTTGTCCACCAGTCCCGGCAGGACGCGCCGCGCCAGCGGATAAGAGAACAGTCCGAGCACGAAGATGAACGCGTACCAGATGACCGCGCCGAGCGCGGGAACCTTGTTTTGCAACCAGTCATAATCGAACAACTGCGACCACGTCCCACCCGCCTGCTGTCCAGCGAGCCGATCTGCGGGGAGCATGAGACTCTTCGGCGGCTTGTAACCGTTCACTTCGTTCGGGAGAAGGTGGATAGCCTTCGTCAAGTCTACTGCGCCGAGCGTAGCCGCGACTTTCGCCGCGTCGTAGTCCGCGGTCTTTTGGAAGATTAACACCTTCGGATGGTCGTAGAAGGTGAAGGCTTCCTCCGCCGCGCCGTCATTGATGGACAGCGGCCCAAGCGTGGGATAGGAGGTGAAGGTCTTCACCAGTTCGAATCCAAGCCGCCCCTCGAACATGCCCGGCTCGGCGACGCGGTAACACCAAAGAATATCAGCGTCGGGCGGACAGCCGATCAGCTCGCGGTAGTAGACCGTCGTCAGCGGGTAACGCTCGGGGACGCGCGGGATCTGCGCGTACTGGTGATTGGTGGGGATGAAAATGTAATCCGTCTGGTTGAGGATGTCCTGAAAGTGCGCCAGTTTATCGGCGTTGTCGTCCCAGTAGACTTGCAGGTTGAGGTCGCCGTACATCCCGCCGAAGGCGTCGTAACCGTCAATGCGGAAGGGCAGGGTCCAGTCGTAGTCCGTTTCGTTGGCGATGGTCGCGCCCGCCAGGGTCACCGCGCCGGTCGTCTCGATCCGCAGGAAGTAGGTTTGGCCCCTCGTCAGGGATATGGGCTGGTCGAACGCGAGCGGGAAGGCGCCCCCGCGCGGGTCGTCTGCGGCGCTGAAATCGGAGGAGACGGAGGCGGAGGCCAGCACAGAGGGAGGATCAGGCTGGTCGAGCAGGGACAGTCCCAAAGCGATGTCCTGAGTGCTTCGCGATCGAAGGGTCTGGGGTGAGGCGGGATTGGCGAGAACGTGCGGGAGCAGGACTTCCGTCAGCAGGCCGTCTGTCACCGCCGTGAAGGCCGTCAGGTAGGGCGCCCCGGTGACGATGCTTGTCCCAACGGGAAGCGACAGAGGCTGGGTGGTTCCATCCGCATAATGCAGGGTGATTGGCCCCGGCACGTTTTGGTAAATCCAGCGCGAGGCAGACATGCGCGTCTCGGGGCGGGTGTAAACCTTTAAAAACGCAAATGCCCAAAGTGCAGTTAGAACCAGAACGATGCCGCCGATTGCAATGGCTAAACGTTTAACGTTGAACGTTGAACGTTGAACGTTGAACACGATCCATGCGGCCATGAGACAGAGAAGTGGATAGATGGGCAGTTGGTAGCGCATGGTGGCATTGAATTGAAGCGATTGCCAGCCGAAGTACAGCGCCGTCCACAGCCAGAGCAAAATGTGCTGACGCTCCCCTTTCTTAAAGATGCGCCAGCCCATGACGAGGAAGCCCACCCAGACGAGGATGCCGAGCGGCAGGCCAAGTCCCCAGACGGTGAGATTGGCGAACGAATACAGGTGAGTCCGTCGCACCCATTGCAGGTTCCACGGCATATCGGCAAGCCCCGTGGCCTGTGCGCGGATCTCTTTCATGCTGTCCAGCCACTGCGGATTGGGCAACAGGGCATTGAAGGCGTAGGGTTGGAAGATGCGGAAGGCGAGGAGAGTGGCGAGAGCGCCGACGAGGAGGCAAATGATAATTGGTAAGTAGGAATTGGTAAGTGGTAAGTGGTAATTGGTAATTGGCGCGGGATGCGGGGTAGGAGTTAGGGGATAGGAAGTAGGGGTTGATGGTTGAGTATCGCTTTGTTCTTCTGACGACTGATCACTGATGACTGATGACTGATCACTGATGACTGATGACTGATCACTGATGACTGATGACGAATTACCAATTACCAATCCCCAATTACTGTATCGCAACACCAGCGCAATCGGCAACACCACCGCCAGCACCACCGCGTTGCTCTTGCAGGCCGCAGCCATGCCAAGGAAGAGGCCGAAGAGCAGGGAGTGCAAAGCCAAAGATGAATTATGAAAGATGAAAGATGAAAGGGAATTGGAAGATGCAAGATGCGAGTTAGAAGATGCGAGTTGCGGGTTACGTGTTTCGTGTTCCGTGTCTGCCTGTATATCTGTGTACCCGTCTACCTGTGTACCTGGGTACGCAATCCTCACCGCAAAGTACAACGCGGCGTACAGGAACGGATTCATGAACAGGTCAACCACGAAGTAATGCGACTGCTGGATCTGCATCACTGCCAGCGCGGAGAAGGCCGCGGCCAGGAGCGCGGTCTTTCGGTTGTAGAGGCGCGCGACAATGAAATACAAAATCAAGATGGTGAACAGATCTGCCAGCGCGGAGAATTGGCGACCAAAGTATTTCATCGGGCCCGCGTCCGCGCCGAGCAGTTCGTAGGTGACGCGCACCAGGGTCAGCGGCAGGTTTCCGTACACGTAGAATCCCGCGCCGCGATTATTGGGGTTGAGCGTGGACGTGGCGGTATCGAAATATTCGAGGGGATTCATCCAGCGCTGGCGCTCGGGCGCGCAGGCGTCAATCGGCACGCCTTCGTCCATGCAGATGT
The DNA here is from genome assembly GCA_964371065.1 of uncultured Anaerolineaceae bacterium. Taxonomy (GTDB): domain Bacteria; phylum Chloroflexota; class Anaerolineae; order Anaerolineales; family Villigracilaceae; genus Denitrolinea. The sequence continues at coordinate 20,583 of CAYJLS010000017.1, forward strand.
GGGCGCGCAGTCCCTCGGTCACGCCGGTGATGAACAACTCGTCGGGATGTTGGTGCTGTCCCTCGCCCCAGTCCACGCCGGTGACGCGCAAAACCGCCGCCAGCGCAAGCACGGCGACGAGGAGAATGTCATAAATCCAGGAGTGTTTTTCTGGTTGCATGTTTGGTGGTTGCGTAGTTTGGTAGTTTGGTAGTTGCTTGGTTGAATGTTCGCGTATTTACCTGTGTACGTGTCTACCTGTCTACTTTCCCTGCGCGGGGACGAAGTATACCCAGAAACTCTGCCACCACGGATCTGATTCATGCAAAGTTAATTCGCCCTGCGGATACAGTTTTTGCAGGGCATCGCGCGTGGCGGCATCGTCGAAGTCCGCGGCCAGGGGGCTGGCCTTAAAAATAAACAGCTTCGGCGCGGGCAATTGTAACGTATCCGCCAGTTCCCCGCGCGGCATGGCAAAGTCGCGGTTCGGGATGCCCGCCCACAGCCCCGGCAGGCGCGTGTCCACCCACTGCTCGTATGGGACGATCCAGACACTTTCAGGGTGGCCAAACTCACGGATGACCGCGCCCATCTCCGAAGTCCGCCAGACGACGCGCTGGTACTGTTCATTATATTGACGGAAGACCAGGTCGAAATTTTGCGCGGCGGACGCGGCGAACAGGATGCCGACCACGCCCGCGGCGAGGAGGGTTTGTCCGCTGCGGTTCAATCCGACCGCGAGGCGGGTGAGCAGGCCATCGAGCGTCATCCCCACCACGACGAAGAGCGGCACGAGCGCGCCCGCGGCGCGGTTCAGCGCGGGATTCTCGTCCGGGTAGGCGAGGGACAAAACCGAAGGCAGGATCAAGGTCAGGTTCGCCGCGACCAGCCAGAAGTCAAGAAAGTGGCGGCGCGTCAGCAGGAGAGTCAATCCAATCACGAACAGCGCGCCCGTCACCACATCCAGCGCGGGACGGTGGACAATCGAGTTGACAAAGATGTTTCCGTCATTGACGTTGAACATCAGCATGCCGTTCCAGAGGTTCGAGAAGAAGGTTGGAATGGGCGCTTCAACGATAACGCGTGAAGCGGTGCGATTCCAAAATTCATCTGGATAGGCAAGTGAATATCGAAGGAGGGGAAGAAACAAAACGAGAGCGGTTGAGAAAATCAAAGCCAGGCCGCGCAATACTTGTGCCCGTGTGTACGTGTTTACCTGTTTACCTGTGTACCATCCCCAAAGAAGAAACGTGACCACTACCAACAGCGGAACGATCCGAAACGGCGTGTACCCGTGCAGGCCGAGGCCGAGGAAGAGACCCGAAAGGATGAAATCGTTGCGGCTGCGCGTGCGGAGGCCGTGCAGGAGAAAATAAAATGTGGGCGCGACGAAAAGCGGATAGAGCGGAAAACGCAGGCCGACGCGGCTGATGACGTTCGGCCAGGCGGCGACGCCCGCGAACAGCATGGCAAGCAGGCCCGCGCGGCGGTTGGCAATCTCTTTGCCGAGCAGATAAATGAATGGCAGTGTGAAAAATCCGAGCAGGGCTGTGCCGATCTTGAGGCTTTGGAAGGTGAGGCCGGTTTGGAAAACCGCGGCGACGAGGACCGTCCAGTAAAACTGGAGGGACTCGCGTCCCGTGTTGCGCGGGAAGAAGATCTGCGTTTCGCCCTGCGTGATGTCGTACACGTCAAGGATCTTTTCGGCGTGGTCGCTGAATGGCTCGGCGGGAATCGCGTCGAGGCGGTAGAAGCGGAAGAAAGCCGCGATGAGGAGGGCGGCGAGGAAAAAGAAAAACCAATACGGTACACGGATTTCACGGATTACGCGGATGTCACGGATTTTTTTATAAAATGCAAATCCGTGTTTTTCCGTGAAATCCGTGTCATCCGTGTACGGGTTTTGATTGTCAACCCAAAAGGCGCGCAGGAAAAAAGCGATGCCAGCCAGCCAGAGGGAAAGATTCAATACAGTGAACTTGTTGCCATCGAAAAAATAAAACGCCGCGCCGAGCAGGGGAAGCGACGCGAGCAGGGGCAGGAGGCGGGGGGATTGGTCCCACGGGGATGCTTCGCGATAATTGGTAATTGGGGATTGCGAGTTGGGAGATAGGGGATGCGTGGGGAGAGTCCATTCGCCGCGACGGTATGACCAGATGACAAACGCGCTTGCGAGGATGTACAACACGAGCGCGGCGGGGAGGCGCGCGGACGGCTCGAGCAGGGTCTGCGCGGCGAGCGCGAGCAGGAGGGCGGTCAGTGGGCGGAAAGGGAATGGTGAGGGTTGGGACTGCATAAGTCTCGTCAGCGCGACTTCTTGCCCTGCTTCAACATCTCAATCGTTTGAGCAACGCGGCGCGCACGCGTCTCCTCCTTTTTGGCCTCGTTGATCCACGTCACATATTCTTTTTGATGAGAAGGTGGCAGTTTATCAAAGGCCGCTTTGGCTTCCTTGTCTTTGCTCAATGCTGTTTTCAATTTCGCTGGGATGTTCACTTACGCGCCGCCTCCGCCCGCGTTTTGAATCGTGGCGATGAAGGTGTATTTTTGGGGCATAATATCTCCATATATTTTGCTATATAAAAGTTTTGGGCTCTGCTAAGTCTATAAATCAAAATATGTCACCTATTGGTGGTGAAAAAAACAGAACCCACACAATGTAAATTATGCCAAGAATAATACCAATGATTGACAAAATTATGTCATTCTTGTACTTACATTGTGCTCTGGAATTTAGAATTGCCACTATCCCCAAGATTGGGCTTATCGCTCCCGAACAACAAAATGGACAATTAGTCACAATAGCAATAATACCTATGACACCCAGAGAAGCACTTGTGATTGCTATCCAACTTGTTTTTGACGCGTTTTCTTGTTGACTTTCAAATTGGTTATTCATTTCATCAACTGTTTTGTATCAAAAACTCTCTTGTCGCATCAATCTTTTCCTTCTCCACTTTTCCCATGGATTCCCAATAGTCCAGCAAAGCGGATACGGTCAGCACGGCGCGGAGAAGCCCTCGTGGTTTAGGCTTTCCTGTTGGGAACTTTATTTATCTCGTTGAATTTTTTAATTAACTCTGCGCTGAATTCCTGTGACAGAGTGGTTTGTGGGTCAAAAAGATCGTTGAATTCCTCGGGATCGTTCTCCAGATCATATAGCTCAAAGACATCCTTCCCGTATTCCTTATATCCCCGGTACAGGATGACCTTATATTTGCCGCGACGCATGGAGAAGGTGGCCTGGGATAATTCGCCAAAGCTGGAACTGGATTTTGCATCCAGCATATACACCGTCCGGTCAGGGTTATCCTCGCCGCCGAATCCCGGCAGGAGTTGTCCTTCCGCCCAATCCGGGACCATCCGGCCGGTGACCGAGAGCAAAGTCGGCAGGAGGTCCACGCTGCTGGTGGGGGAATCAATGAAATTGCCCTGCGTCTGTCCGGGCGAGGATATCAAAAGCGGGACACGCACCAATGGCTCGTACAGCAAAGGCGTGACATGTCCCTTGACGCCTCTTTGCAATAATTCGCCATGATCCGAGGTCACCACCAGGTAACTGGTATCCAGTACGCCCGTCTGCTCAAGATGATCCAACAATCTCCCGAACTCAAAGTCCACGTTGGCAATATACTCGTCATACCACACGCGATTCTTCTCGGTGGTCTCATAGCTCTCGCCTTCGGAGAACACACTCTTCGGTTTTTTGGGATACAGCCAGCCATCGTCAAACATGCCGATGAAATCCCTGTGGGCGCGATAGGGAGCATGAGGCGAGAAGAGGTGGATATAGGAAAAATGAGGCGCGGCCAGCCGGTCAAGAGTATCCATCAAACCATTGAACAAGTCTTCCAGTTTGTAAACGATCGGGTAATTGCGCGGTTGGGGAATGCCGCGCGGAAAATCCCGGTTAAATTTTTTCGACTGTTCGAAATAAAGGCGCTGACCGAGACCAAATATAAGCGAACCTGGCGGGTCTACGAAATCAAACAGGAGATTGTCCAGCGTTTGGTGGGCTGTATTTGTGTCTTTCTTGAAAAACTCGCTCGGCAACAGGGACAATTCGCTGAAGGAACTGGACGGAAGCAGTTCACCAATCTCTGTGCGAAACTGATCCAGCAGGTTGGTTGCCATGACGTTTTGCGAAAAGGCAAAACGGTGGTAAGCCTGTCCCAGCGACTCGAAAATGTTGCGCTCGGCCAGTTCCCTGGCGACCAGTCCCGAAAGGTGTAATGCGCGATGCGTCCACGGATACAGGCCGGTCAGAATGGAGGCTACTCCCGGGGTCGTGAAATTTGCCGCCGAATAATGCGCGTGATATACATTTGCCCGCTTTGCAAACCGTTCCAGGTTTGGCGTCGTTTTCCGCGGATAGCCATACAAGGACAGATGGTAAGCGCTCATCGCGTCAAAGACAAGCAGGATCACATTCGGCGCGCCGGTGTTCCCGGCTGAATATCGGAAAACACTCTCCGGCAGGTACCTGGAAAGCGTATACGCCGCGGGAACTGCGGCCAGCAATTTCAGAAAATCACGGCGGTTATAGTTTGACATGCTTCACCATTACAATACATAATTCCACTGCAAAAAGGCTTTTTTCACCGCGAAGAGGCGAAGATCGCGAAGATTCTCAAGAAGAAATTCAAGAATTTAAAAAATCTTTCGGAATTTCGTTGAATATCTTCGCGTCCTTCGTTTCTTCGCGGTAAAGAAGATCGTTTTTTCAAGAGACTCATAAATTGTTGACGATGAAAATCAGGGTTCCCAAACCGGTAAGAGGCAGAAGAATATACAGGAAAATAACCGCCCGGTTCGCAAAATCCTCCGCCACCTTCCTGATTGTTTCAACCCGCGGCAAAAATATCGCCAATGCCAGGATCGCTAAAAACACCAACGGGGCCCAGCGAAACAGGTCTGTGGGGAATTGCGTTGCCTTGCTTGCGCCGACGGCAAGCGCAAGATAGATCAAGTATCCCAGGCCGAGGACGGATAACAGGGAGCCACGGGCAACAAAGAAATCCAGAAAGAATTTTTTGGGCAGGAGAAAGTTGAGCAACAGGATCGCGCCAACAAAAAGCAGGGTCTCCATAAAATCGAACACCAACGTATAGGAGGTATTGGAGAGTATCTCCTGGAAGTTCAGGTAATACAGCCAGCTGGGAAGTTTTTGGATCAAGCGATAGGTTGTCCACCCATAAATCACGATTGACGCTACAGCAAAAACCTGGGCGATCTGTCCGGCATTCGGGAATTTGTTGCGAATATTCATTGAAGGATTGTACAAATAGGGTTCAATTGTGTCAAGCGGGAGGAGGTTGGGGTTCGCTGACCTTTGCAAGGTTCAGGCCGAATCCTAAAACCCTCGCTCGTCAATCTCCGCCACGTAAAAACTCTCTCGTTACCTCAATCTTATCCTTCTCCACCTTGCCCGTGGATTCCCAATAATCCAGCAAAGCGGAGATGGTCAACACGGCGTGGAGACGGAATCCCGCTTCCTCCAGCGACTCCTTCGCGCCCGATTGACGGTCCACCAGCACAACGATATCTTTCACAACCAACCCCGCGCCGGTCAATTTTTCGATGGCTTCGAATTTGCTTCCGCCCGTGGTGGCGAGATCGTCAATGACGACGACCGTTTCGCCCGCGTGATACTCGCCCTCGATCTCGGCTTTCGTGCCATAGGATTTGGCTTCCTTGCGCGGGTAGATCATGGGATAGTTCCCCGCGATGCTGATGGCGGTCGCGATGGGAATGGCCGCGTAGGGCAGGCCGGCGAGGCGGTCGAAAGTTAGGCGTTGCAAGATAGGAAGATAGGCTTCTGCTACACGAGCGAGTAGCGAGGGATGAGAGATGATTTGCCGCAGGTCAATGTAGATGGGAGACTTGAGTCCCGACTTGAGGGTAAAGTCGCCGAATTTGATACAGCCTGCGGAGAGGAGTCCGTCAGCGAGAGCCGATAATTGGTAATTGGTAATTGGTAATTCGTCAGTCATGGGAGCATCCTTCTTAGCGCCCTTCGCGGTCCAATTCCATTTTGATATTCACAATCTCGTCGCGGATTTCAGCAGCGGCCAGCCCGGGCTTTTCCGCACGCGAGATGGCGCGCGAGATTGGCAGCAAAATCCCCTTGCCGTCTTTTCGTAAGCCGGCTTTCAAAGCGGATTCCAAGTCCCCGCCCTGGACGCCGACGCCAGGGGCGAGGAACCACAGGTCAGGCGCGGCGGCGCGGATTCTTTTCATAGCATCAAGATGGGTTGCGCCGACGACGAGACCGATGTTGTTTTTTGTATTCCACGTTTGCGCGAGTTTGGCGACATGTTCATAGAGTAAATCGCCATCAGCGAGAGTGATGTCTTGTAGATCGCCGCTTCCAGAGTTGGAAGTTTTACAGAGCAGGAACACGCCTTTCTCTGGATAACTGAGAAATGGATCAATCGAGTCCTTTCCAAGATACGGACTCAACGTGATGCAATGCGCGCCGAGAGTCTCGAACGCGGACTTGGCGTAGGCTTCTGCTGTCGAAGCAATGTCGCCGCGCTTCGCATCCAATATCACGGGAATCATCGAGCCGAGACGTTGCGACTCTTCGTTGATCGCTTCGATCACTTGCTTGAGCGCGGTCCATCCCTCCGCGCCGAAGACCTCGAAGAAGGCGGCGTTGGGTTTGAAGGCCGCAGCGTAGGGAGCGGTCGCTTTAACGAGATTCAGGCAAAAGTCCCGCGCAGATGCGGCGGTGGGGTGTGGGAGGTCGGGAATGTGCGGGTCGAGTCCAACGCATAAAAGCGAGGAGCAGTCGTCGACGCGTTTTTCCAAAAAAGAAAAGAAGGTTTCCATGCTTGTAGTATACAGGTAAACAAGTACATAAGGAGACACGTGTTTCCGTGTGTACCTGTTTACGTGTCTCCTTGTCTACGCTTTACCGAGAACCATTGCGAGCAGAGCCATCCTAACGTAAAGGCCATATTCCATCTGGCGGAAATACGCGGCGCGGGGATCGTCATCGAAATCGGGGCTGATCTCGCCGACGCGCGGGAGCGGGTGCATCACAATCATATCCTGTTTGGCGGCTTTCATGATGGCGGGATCAATCACGTACGCGCCCTTCACCTTTTCATAATCGGCGGGGTCTTCGAAACGTTCCTTCTGGACGCGCGTGACATACAGCACGTCGGTTTCGGGCAGAACTTTTTCCAGCGTGCTGAACTCGGCCTGTGGAATGCCCTTCTCGGCGACCTCATCCATCACTTCCTTTGGCATTCGCAAAATATCGGGCGAGACATAATTGATCTTGACCTTGAACAGCGAGAGCAGGCGCGCCAGCGAGTGGACCGTGCGGCCATATTTCAAATCGCCGAGCATGGTCACGGTCAGGTTATCCAGCCCTGTTCTGAGCCCCGTCGAAGGGCGCCCCAACTCTTCCATGATGGTGAACGTATCGAGCAATGCCTGAGTCGGATGTTCGCCCACGCCATCGCCCGCGTTGATGACGGGCTTCTTCGCCGCCTTGGCCGCAATCGCCGCCGAACCCGTTTCGGGATGGCGCAGCACGATCACGTCCGCATAGCATTCGAGCGTGCGGATGGTATCGGGCAGGCTCTCGCCCTTCGACACCGACGAATACTTCACCTCGTTGATCGGGATGACCGAACCGCCGAGTCGCTCCATCGCCGCAGTGAATGAAGACGACGTTCTGGTGGATGGCTCATAAAAAAGGTTGGCAAGGATTTTTCCTTTCAGCAGGTCAAACGTCCCGACGCGCTCGACCATGCCGCGCATCTCGTGCGCCACGCCGAACACGTACTCCAAATCGCCGCGGCTGAACTGCTTGACGGACAGAATGTCCTTGCCGTACCAGTCGGCGTTTTTGTTTTCACCGAAGGGCAGGTGGGGGGAGGATGATTGGGTGGGCATTTGTACTCCTTTGTAAATGGTAATTGGTAATTAGGACTCTGGTTGCAGGCTGAGGCGAGTCCCGTTTAATGACATGGTTCACGCTCCGGCGTTTTCCTGCTCGGACTCGCGCGACGGGGGAGGCGGGTCGCGGTTTCGAGGAATATTTTCCTGCGCGACTGTTGCCAAAAGGCACACAAAATGCTAGAATCGGCGCATGAAGTGTTTCTTATGGAACGAAGAGAAAAACGAACTTTTGAAATCAGAGAGACAGGTTTCATTTGAGGATGTTGTCTTTTACATCGAAAAAGGATTCCTGCTGGATGTGCTGGAACATCCCAATCAGGAGAAGTATAAAGGGCAAAAGATATTCGTAATACAGATTGATGATTATGTTTACCTCGTGCCTTTTGTCGAGAACGAACATGAAATCTTTTTGAAAACGATTATTCCAAGCCGCAAAGCAACGAAGAAGTATTTGAAAGGCAGTGAAAAATGAACAAACTAAAACTCCAACAAGATGAACTTGAACTTCTCGCCTCATACGAAGCCGAGGGGTGGAAGTCTGTTAAAAAACTCAAAGAACAAAAAGAACAGTATCGCGTCTATGCCCGCGCCGCCTTCCGCAAAGACAAACGAATTAATATTCGCATTTCGGAAAAGGACCTCCTTGATTTGCAGAAGCGCGCCATACGACAGGGCATTCCGTATCAAACTTTATTATCCAGCGTCCTGCACAAATATGCCAACGGCGCGCTGACAGAGAAATAAAAACGCGCCGAACTGAAACTTTCATTCCCCCGCCCTTTTCGCAAGACCCGGGCGGGTAAATTTTTAATTTTCAGACTCGCGAACATTTCTTCCGTATCCTGCTTCAACCAATATCTTCCCATCTTCAAAGGCTGTTTTTCCGCGCAACACGACCCTCCGCACTTTGCCTCTCACCTTCCAGCCCTCGAAGGGAGTCCAGCCACAGCGGGTGAATTGCTCGGAGGCTTTGATCTCGTATTCGGCGTTCTCATCTACTTCAACCCAGGTATCAAGTTGTTCGAGGAGATTGAATATCTTGCGCGGATTGGCGGACATTTTTTGAATTACATCGTCCAAGGTCAAACGTCGAAGGTCGACAGCAGTGAGGAGCAAAGGCAGGATGGTTTCAAGACCTGGAAAACCCGGCAAAGGATTGTCGGAATCTTTTTCTGCGAGGGTGTGCGGAGCGTGATCAGTGGCAAAACAATCAATAACATCGAGATTTTCCCAGAGCGCGTCCACATCTTTCCTGGTTGCAAGCCTCGGCCTAACTTCGCCGCGACCTGGATGACCGTGAGAGATGGCTGGAATGTCATCCTTCGATAAGAACAGGTGATGCGGACAAACCTCGCACGTCACTTTGATGCCGCGTTGCTTGGCGGCTTTGATGAGCAGGACTTCTTCTTTTAATGAGATATGCGCGATGTGAACGGGACGGTCGTGAATGGCGGCGAATAAAATCGCGGCGGCCATGCTGCGGCTTTCGGCGTGGACGACGATGGGGTATTGCTTCGGATACTTTTCGAAATGCGGTCCCCAGAGGGTCATATCGTCGAGGCGGAGTTGACCGAAGGTGGAGTCGAGGTACATTTTCAGGCCCGCGGCCCGGTCTGCGAGGCAGGCGGCTGCCGCGGCGTTGTCGGGGCCTGCGCCGAGGAATTGGGCGTAGTCACAGCGCGCGTTTCGTTTCGCCGCGCCCCGCGCGAGGTCGAGGGTGGAGGCGTCGAAGATGGGCGGTTTCGTGTTAGGCATGGCCAGGATCATCGTCACGCCGCCCGCGAGCGCGGACTGGGTCGCGGAGTCCCAGTCCTCTTTGTGGGTTTGACCGGGTTCACGGACGTGGACGTGAGGGTCTATCAGGCCGGGGAGTTTGAGCATGGGCAGGGATAAAAAAAGAGAGCCGAGGATGGCTCTCTAATGGACGGGGAATGAAATGCGAACAGGTGGAGGTCGGGAAAGAAGCGGGTTTTCATTTCGGCGTGATTCTATGCGGGCGCGGGATTCTGTCAAGAGGATGGAATCGCTGGGGCGCTTCGCGTAGGTCACGGAGGGGAAAAAGAGGTATCATCTCAAAAAGTTGGGGCAGTGGAGACTTCCGAAGTCTCCGAGACTTCGGAAGTCTGATCTCGCCCCGAAATATTGAGAAGATACAAAAAGAGCGTAAAATTGTAATTCCTGCCAACAAGTTTGCGAAGTACTACGCAAATATCTAAACTGGAATTTCTGTTTATGCCCAACTTCCGGCAAATGAAAGTTTAGACTTTAATGCAAGAAGCAGCAGTAAATTGCGCAACCAGCGGTAGAAAAAGGAGTTCCCATGACTTTATCTTTCAAATTCGGCACGGTCGGTTCGCCGATTGGCACGCCCAAGAAGCCGGGCGGAAGCGTGGGCGCGATTGAATTCAGCAAGTCCATCGGACTGGACGCCTTCGAGCTGGGCTGGGTGCAAGCCGTGCGCGTGACCGAGGCCACCTGCGCGGCGATCAAATCCACGGGCGAGGCGCAGGGAGTCGGGCTGAGCGTCCACGCGCCGTACTTCATCAATTTGAACGCGGATAAAGACGAATGGCCGAAGTCGAGGAAACGTCTCATGGACGCGGCGCACTACGGTCATTTGGCGGGGGCGACGGATATCGTCTTTCATCCCGGCTCGTATTTTGGCGGCGGCCCGGCCGAGGTCCTGAAAGTGGCGCTGCCACGTTTGGAGAAGTGCGTCGTCGAGTTGCGGAAGGCCGGGAACCCGGTCACGCTCCGCCCTGAGACGATGGGCAAGTCCGCCATGTTGGGATCGTTCGAGGATACGCTGGCGATGTCGCGCATCGCGGGAGTCCAGCCGTGCCTGGATTTCGCGCACCTGCACGCGCGTCCCGGCGATGGGACGGTCAACTCGTACACCGAGTGGTCGCGCCTGCTGGAAGCGTACGCGGCCGCGCTCGGCGCGCAGATGCTGACGAGTTTGCACATCCACCTTTCGGGAATCGAGTACGGGCCGAAGGGCGAGAAGAATCACCTGCCGCTGGCCGAAGCGGACCTGGATTTGAAGGCGCTCTTCCGCGCATTGAAGAAGTTCGGTTGCGGAGGGCGCATCCTGTGCGAAAGTCCCATCATGGAAGAAGATGCGCTGGAGATGAGGAAGGTGTGGAAGAAGATGAGTGGGGGGAAGGAATAAAGAAGAGAGAAGAAAGATGAAAGATGAAAGTCATTTAAGTTCTATGCAGGTTACTTGACCAATCCCGCTTGCAAACGCGCCTGCTGGAGGGCCTGGTACCAATCAATGGGGCGCATCCCTTTCATGCGGCGAAAGAGACACGCGCAAGGTTGGCCGCGCCAGAGGAAGGTTATTTGGATGGCTTGCGCCGCGCTGTCAATCACGTCCATGATCGGGACGCGTTCATCATCGTATGAGACGGTCTGCACGGTCTGAATGTTTCGCAAGGGGATGGCGTCGAGCGGGGTTGGGCTTTCGTAACTGTGGATACTCAACTGGTCCCCAACGAGCGCCAGCACGATGGGCTGGTCACGTTGTAAAAGTGGATGTCCCGCCACATGGAGCGCGCTTCCGATATGCGATGCGCTCAAGCGTTGGCGGGCGAGTTGTTGGATTTCATCGGTGGTTTGGATGGAATTCCTGTTTCTGAAATGAAGAATAACGCCTCTGAAGATAAAGGCCCCGTACAACGCTATCCAAACCCACATGAGGATTGGCTGGAATGACAGCAGAGCGGCAATTGTGAGCAGGAATAATAGTTGAGTGGCGATGGAGAAATACCCGATGATCCAATTCAGCGGGCGCGGAAGAGATCCAAGCGAAGCATCAGGCGCATCTTTCCAAAACGGTTGATCCATTGTGTTCACGGTGTTCCCCTTTCCAGAATCCGCTAAACCTGCTCGAATTTTTCGACCGGCACCACGAACAGCGTGGCGCGTTTCTCGCCGGGCTTGGCTTCGCTGAGACTCCCGCGCAGGACGCGGATGGCCGCCTCCACGTCCGCGTCTTCCACGCCGATCAGGAGGGTCGCGACCCCGCTGCGCAGGAATCCGCCGGTGGAGGCGATGCGCGTGACGCGGAAATTCTCAGCGGTGAGCGATTGCGTAACGGGATCCGCGTCGTGATCCTTGACGATGGCGATGATCATTTTCATGGCTAAATCTCCTTCACTCTGTACACGGATTTCGCGGATTGGACGGATTTGCACGGAAAATCTTTAAAAAATCCGTGAGCATCCGTCAGTTCCGTGTAATCCGTGTACCGCAATTAAATTTCCTCGTAGCGTTCGACCGGAAGCGCAAACACGCTCGCGCCGCCCACCGTCACCGGGACGGGCGCGGGCAGGGGCAGGGGCGTGCCTTCCATGGGCAGGGTCAGATATTCGATGCGCTGGCGGCAGGCCTGGCGCAAGGCTTCCAGCGCCTGTTCCTCTTTCGCCTCGGGCAGTCCCACCAGCACGGTGGCGTTGCGCCGCCCGAGAAATCCGCCCGCGCTCGAAAGATAAACGACCGGCGCGCCCAAAGGTTCCAGCGCGCGCGTGGCCGCCTCCAGGTCCTGTTCCTGCACGACCGCCAGCAATAAGAGATGAATGGAAGTAGTTGTCATTTTGTTCTCCCTGTCTTGTAGAGGCCATATGCCTTCAATACTGGCAGGACAAGCAACATGCCAGTTTCAGGCATATTTAAATCGCCCATCACACGCTGTGTGGCGGCGACAATTTTATCAATCAACGCTTCTTCTTTTATGGTTGCGAAGATCGTGCGGCTGAGCTTTTCCGCCGCCTCATAAAAATCATCCAGAGAGGGGATCAATGGAATATCGTCGCGCAATCCCAGTTTTTCAAGAAACTGTCCCATGCCCACACTGTAGGTAATGGTTGCGCCATTCACGCCTTCTTTATCCCAGGCTTCCATCAGTTCTTCCAACAGGTCTGGATTATGCAAAAACAGGATAATCAAATACATTAGGACACCTCCGACTCTTTTGCATCAGATGAATCTTGAACCTGCTCTGCTTCAAGTCGCATTTTCTTTGGCTCCGAATCTTTCTGTGAAAACAATGCGCGCAGGATGGGCGGCGTGATCAGTGTGGTGACAAGCACCATGACCACGATTGCGGAAAATTCCTCTGCGTTTACCAAATTAGATTGTACCCCCACGCTAGCCACAATCAGCCCCACTTCGCCGCGCGAGATCATGCCCGCGCCGAGTTGGATCGATTCGCGTTGCGAAAGTCCGCCCAGGCGCGCGCCCCAGCCTGAGCCAAGCCATTTGCCAGCAACTGCCGCTAGAATAATAACAACTGTAAAGAGCAATGCCTGTAATTGGAACTCGCCCAGGTCAATGGACAAACCAATGCTGACGAAGAAGATCGGCACGAACAAGCCATACGCAAGCGCGTGCATACCGGATTCGATTCTCTCTTTTTCATGCGTGCGCGCCAACATCAATCCCGCCAAAAACGCGCCAGTAATGGCCGCCATGCCGCCGAAATGTTCTGCAGCAATTCCGTAAGTCAGCATAATGACGAGAGAAATGGTGAGCAAGCCCTGACTGACAGGAAGTTTGGAAAAACGGCGGATGACCCACGGCAGCGCCCATAAGCCGAATATCACAGAAAGAACAAGGAACAAGACCATACGGACGATGATAAGCAAAATGTCATAACCGCTTCCGCCTCCGCTTTGCAAGGCGAGAAATACAGAAAGCATCAGGATGATCAAAATATCGTCAAACACTGCCGCGCCCAACAGACTTAATCCCACGCGGCTGCGCAATGCCTTTAGTTCGATCAGCGTCTGCGCTGAAATGCTCACACTGGTGGCGCCAAGCGTCAGCCCAAGAAAGATGGCAACAGGTTGATCCAATCCGAAAAGCACGCCCACGCCCCACCCCAACGACACAGGTAAAACCACACCCATCAATCCAGCAAAAGCAGCCACGCGTAGATTCTGCTTCATCTCGCCGAGATGTAATTCCAATCCCGCGAGAAACATGAGTAACAACACGCCAAGTTCGCCGAGTTTAGCAACCGTCTCAGTGAGTTCGTGTTCGATGAAAGAGAGATTGAGTAAGTTGATGATGGATGGTCCCAGTAAAATGCCGACCAACAGTTCCCCCAATACAGATGGTTGCCCAAAGCGAATACTCAAATACCCCGCCATCTTTGCAGAGAGCAGAATTATGGAAAGCAGGAAGGCCAGTTGAAGAAAGAGGCTCATCGTTTAAATAGTATAACTTAAAAAATTCATTTCTTTCCAAACATTTCATCACATCCGTCATTGACAAAACATTCTTTTTGAACGATCGCATTCACCGCAATGTCATTCTGCAAACAATGAATGGCTTATCTATAGTGTGGCCCTGCGAAGCGCGCCGCAACCAGATTGCGCGGCAACATTTATATTGTCACCGTCAGGCAAGGCGTCGTGTATGTTGCCCTGCAGAATCTTTGCAGAAATTAAAACCAGTTATAAATAATCATGTACAGGATACTTGCAATTGCGCAAGTGACCAGCATGACGGGCAGGCCGCGTTTGTTCCAAAGTTTGGCTGTGATGGGCGTGCGCGTTTTTTCGGAAAGTGTGGTTACGATGATGTTGGCGGTCGAGCCGATCATCGTGCCGCTTCCGCCGAAGCCTGCGCCGAACGCCAGCGCCCACCACAATGGCGTGATGTCCATACCCGATTTGCCCAGTCCCTGGATGACGGGAATCAGCGCAATCGTGATCGGAACATTATCCACAACGGCCGATAGCACGGCCACAACCCAGATGAGTCCCACCCCAAACCAGATCGGCGGGATAGCGGACGCCCGCTCCAGCAACCCGATAACGGCTTGCATGACCCCGGCATGTTCCAACCCGCCGACCATTACGAACAACGCGCCGAAGAAGATCAGCACGCTCCATTCGATGTGCTTGAAAACCTCCTGAATATCCGGTCGCACCCAGACCAGTGCGACCGCCGCCGCGCTCATCGCCACCAGCGAAGGGCTGACGTGCAACGCGTTATGGAGGAAGAAGAACAGGACCGCGCCGCCTAATACAATCAGGATGCGCCGAGCGACCTGCGGCTCATTGAGCGTCTCGGCCGGATTAAGTCGCATGATGGCTTTGGCGCCACGCGGCCGCTTGGACAACTCTTTTCGGAAGAGATACCGCAACAAAAACAACGCACCCGCCCACGCGACCAACACAATCGGCATGGAGTAAATCAGGAAATCGTTGAATGACAGTCCCGCCGCGGAGCCGATCAACACGTTGGGTGGGTCGCCGACCAGTGTGGCGACGCCGCCGGTGTTCGAAAGCAAGGCTTCAGAGACCAGAAAAGGGAGCGCACTGATCCCCATGATTTCACAAATGAGAATGGTAACAGGCGCGATCAGAACGACCGTAGTCACGTTATCCAGGAACATCGAAAGGACGGTTGTGATGACACCCAGCAATATGAACAGGCGCATGGGCTTGCCCTTCGAGGCGCGCGCGGCCAACACCGCGAGATATTGGAAGAACCCCGTCGGTTCCAGCATGGCGACCAGGATCATCATGCCGAGCAGAAGTCCCAGCGTGTTGAAATCAATCGCGGCCAGCGCGGCC
The DNA here is from genome assembly GCA_964371065.1 of uncultured Anaerolineaceae bacterium. GTDB lineage: Bacteria > Chloroflexota > Anaerolineae > Anaerolineales > Villigracilaceae > Denitrolinea. The sequence goes on from CAYJLS010000017.1 coordinate 36,068, forward strand.
TCCTCGGAGTAAAAGCCAAAAATTCTCCCCAGTCCCACCATCAATGCCGCGCCCGCAATGGCAGTGATGGATCGGTGGAGTTTTTCGGAAAAGATCAGGATCAGACTCCCGAAAAAAATGATGGTTGAAAGGATGGCAGGAACGGCCGTCATTTCTCCGCCTTGGGCCAGATGGAAAGGATGGTGACGCCGATGTCGACGCGCGAAGTGATGCCCACCAGTTTTCCGTCTTTGGAAACGACGGGCATGTCGTGCAAATTGTGTTGCAGCATCAGGGCATAGGCGCGCAGTAATCCACAATCTTCTTCCACAGTAAAAGCGGGCTTCATCAACGTTTTGACGGTTTTATTCAGGGTCTTCGCGGAGGGACGTGTCTCCTCCACCGCGCCGAAATCGTGGACAAAGTCCACGTCCGCGACGAAACTGACGAAATCGGGCAGTTCGAGCGTGAGCATGTCGCGCATGCCGATCACGCCGACCAGTTTCTCGTCATCATCCACAACGGGCAGCAGGCCGATGTGTTTCTTGACAAAGATGGCCGCGGCTTCGCGTATGCTGGCGCCGGCATGGATGGAAACAACATTGCGTTTCATGCAGGAGGATATTTTCATAGGGTCTCCGAATGCTGGTTGGTTTTGAAAAGTATAACCGAAAGAATTTCTTTTTCACTTCCATTCCACGTGACTACTTTGACAATGTCATTGCGAGGGCGTTCCTGTTCTTGCCCAAAGCAATCTCCTCTCAACGACACAGGGATTGCTTCGCCGCCGAAGTACAAGAGCGGCGGCTCGCAATGACGGCTGAGCAGTTACCATTCCACGCGATAGGGTTTCGCGTTTTCTGGAACATGCTCATACACTTCATCCAATGGAAACCCCTGCAATCCTTGAAGCATTGAATTCTTTACAAACAGAGCAAGATTTTTTATCCATCCGA
>CAYJLS010000018.1:0-5164 GCA_964371065.1 uncultured Anaerolineaceae bacterium
TTCGGTCATGGAACGGATGCGGGAAATTTCATCGGCGGTCAAACGTTTCTTCCAGTTGTCGAGATTGGCGCGGCTATCGAGTTTGACCGCGTGGACGTTTCGACGCGACAGTTCGACGGGGTTTTCACTGCTCGACGAAGCGCCGATCCTTTCCCGGACCTGGGCGGTGTACGCCAGCCCGAGCGACTCAAACGCCCGCGCGAATCCTGCCAGCGGGTCGCGGGACAGATCCTCGTGGCGGAGGACGGTCACAGACGGGATCCGCTCAGAGGTCGCGTGAACGACGCGGTAGACCATCCGCCAGAGCAGCGCGGCCTGTCCGATGACATCGTCCGCGGCGACGCGTTCCATGTCCGCGCGGAAGGGTTCGAGATGGTCGCGCATCAACAAGGGCTGGTCGAGCAAATTGAGAAAATCGAACGACCAGTTGAGGCGCTTGAGACTGCTGGCGAACGCGGCGGGGTGCCGCACAGTGACCACGACGCGGCAATTCAATCGTTCGATAAACCACGGAAGCGAGAAAACCGCAAACGGGTCTTTGAGCAGCACCGGTTGGCGCAGGACGCGTCCGCGCAGGAAGATGCCGAGGTCGCGTCCCATGCGCAGGAAGTCGCGGCGGGACTGGATGGATTTGATTTCCGCCAGCAGGCCGTAACGAAGCGCGAGTGTTTTTTGAAAGGCGGGCAGGTACCCGGCCTCGTTTTCGCGCGTGATATACGCGTACCAGCGCGGGACAGGCGCGGCCATCACCCCGGGACGATGCCAGACGTTGAGCGGCTCGCTGACGTAAGCGTATCCGCCCGCGGCCAGCATTTTGCCGACCCAGGTGGTACCTGTGCGGTGCGCGCCCGTAACGAGGAGAGGTTGGGTGATTGACATGGAGTTTACTTGCCCCCGTCATTGCGAGGGTGTTCTCCCCCGAAGCAATCCCCTCGTCATAGAGGAGATTGCCTCGCAAAGAGCGCTCGCAATGACGGATAAAGCCTAAGGAATTTGTCCCTCAGGCGCGCGGATGGAGTCCACGCCGTAGTAGATGGCGGCGCAAAAATTGACCCAGTGCGAGGGGCGCGTGTCGAGGTCCTTCACCTGCGCGATGCCGGGCAGTTGCCAGACTACGATATTTTTCTCTCCCGCCGCGGCCAGTTCGCGGATGCGCGTGTCGCGCGCATCCCATTGTGCGGCGCGGGTCTGGTATTCGGGGATGAGATGCAGGTTGTTGCGCGTCACCCACAGCGGATAGAGCGCGGCGACGGTCAAGGCGATCACAGCCAACGCGGTCGTACCGCGCGGCAGGGGCCAGCGCGCGGCCAGCAGTCCGAGCAGGCCGCCTTCGAGCAGGAGCGCGGTCACCAGCAAAACGTGCGCGGGGAAGCGGACGCGTTCGAGCGGATAGGATTGTCCGTACGCGCTGGGCGCGAACGACGCGGCGATGAGCAGGTAAGTCAGCGCGGGGAGGAGCATCAGTCCCCACCAGGCGCGGCGCGGCAGATAGAGACGTTGCATTGCAACGTCTCCACGCATTGCAACGTCTCCACGCTTAGCAAAAAGATACGCCAGTAAAAATCCAGCGACCAGAGCGAACGCGGACGTGATACGGAGCAGGCGCGCGGCCTCCGTGAGGAATAGCCCGGCAAAGGCCAGCGCGCGCAGGATGACGACCGTGAACGTGGGCGTGACAGCGCTATCGAGGCGGATGGCGTTGGCGGGCGTGATGAACATGCCGAACATCGCCAGCAACGCGCCCGCCAGCGCGGAGGTGATCAGCGCCAGCGCGGCGCGGCGAGTCTGGCCCTTGTTCCAGAGGAACGTCGCGGCGAGCGCGAGGCCGAGCATGGAAATGTGGAGCGCGCCCGCCGTCTCGGAGAGTCCGCCCGCGAAGAATGCGGCGAAGAATAGCAGGGTGATCGTCCACAGCGAAGCACGCCCACCCGAGGCGACGCGCATCCCGCGCAGGAGACCGGCGAAGATGAACGAGTACAACACCAGCGGGGTGAAATACGTCATCACCCCGGGCCGCCAGTAAACGGACTGAAACAGGTTGGAGGCTGAGTAATACGAAACCAGCGCGATGATTTCCGCCAGCAGAAATCCCGTCCAAACATTCCAGCGGACTCGCAACGCGCGCGCGGCCTCGTAAAACAACCACGTCAGGCCGGCCAGCCAAAGGAGCAATGTCGCCACCGCCAGGACGGCCACGCCGCGCGCGCCAAACAAGTCGCTGAAATACGCCACGAACTGATTCGAAAATCGGTTCGATGTGTACCAATATTTGTAAAGACTGGCTTCCAGCAAGTTGTAGCCAATCAGGCGCGCCGAAATGCAATAGTCATCGCCGATGGGGCGGATGAACGCGCCGAGGGTTGCGTACACCGAAAGCGCGGCGGACGTTGTGAGGACGAAAAAAGCGCGGGAGAGTTTATCGAAGGAGGATTGATTCAAGGTTGAGTCCGTGTTGCGTATTGCGTAACGCGAAATTTTCTAACTTTGCTTTTGAAAGCGGAGTCCGAAGTCTCCAGACTTCGGTGGTGGAGTAACATCCAAAGTCTGGAGACTTTGGAGTCCGAGTCAAAAAGCCCGAATTGAAAATTAGGGCTGGCGCAGATCGTAAATAATGTAACCCTCGCCCTCTGCAAAAATCGCGAACTGCGAGAGCCGCACTTGCAGATCGGGCTGGCGTGCGAAGTCGGCGAGGTCGGTGACGAGGAACAGTTCCTTGTTTTTCGTCAGGCGGGCGAAGCTCTTCTCGAACGTCGCTCCGCCGCCGCGCAGTGCATGATACTCGATGTCTGTCGAATCGGGCCAGTTGGCCGCGCCCGCCCAGCCCCAGTAGGCCAGCGGCAGAGCATAGTCCTGCGTCAACGTGACGACGCGAAAATCGCGGACGGTCGCGCCGATCCGATTCCAGAACGCGGCCTCGGGGCGGTAGTCGGTGGACTTCAGGGCGACGCGCGAGGTCCATAAAACGGCGACCAGCCCCAACGTCAGGACAGACGCGGCGAGCAGTCGCTTCGCGCGCGACCTCGCGGCGGTCGCGGCCAAACGGGCGAAGAGCGCGTCCGCGAGCGGAGTCAGCGCGAGCGCGGCGATGGGGATCAGCGGCAGGCTGTAGTAGTCGTGCGTCGAGATGTGGTAGTCGAAGAAGATGGCGAAGGCAAAGTACGCGCCCCATAAACCGAGGAGCAGGGCGCGGGTCGGTTTGTCGTTGATGAGGAACAGGCCGAGGAGCGCGAGCGCGAAGGTGAGCAGGCCGATAACGTTATTGAGCATGTCCGCCCAGCCCAAATAAAAGGATGGCGAGAGGAACAGTTCGGGCATGAAGCGTCCGCCGAATTGCTGGCCGAGGAAGCCGCGCGCCAGGCCGTACGCCACCCAGGCCGCGCCAGGCAGGATGCCCAACGCGATCATCGCCCAGACCTGTTTGTCCCGGAGGAGGTCGCGGACGGAGGCGCGTCCGAGCGCCGCGCCCAGCGCCCCGCCGATGACGAAGAAGGCCGCGTTGAGTTTGACGAAGATGGCAAGGCCGCCGAGGAGACTCGCGACAAAAACCCAAATCCAATTTTCACCGCGAAGAAATGAAGAACGCGAAGGTTTTTCTTTTATTTCTTCTTCGCGGCCTTCGCATCTTCGCGGTGAGATATTCTTTGCCCAGCGATTGACCGCCCACCAAAAGCCGACGATGAGCGCGACCATCAACGGGTCGGGTTGGAAGGAGCGGCTGGCGAGGACGCCGTAGGGAAGGAAGAGGTAGAAGGCTACAGCAAAAAGGGGTGCATCTTTTTGTACACGGATTACACGGATTGGACGGATGTCACGGATTTCTTTGTTATTTTCGCGGAAGGATTCTTTGCGCGAAGCGTCCGTGTCCCCGAATAAATCACGGGCAAGGAGATAAATAAAAATCCCGCCGATGAGCCAGAAGAGGCTGGAGTAAATCCGCGCGACCCAGAGTTGCTCGCCCGTGAAGCGCCACGTGAAGACGGTCAGTTTTTCGATGATCTCAGGCTCGATGGTGGCGCGCAGTTTCCCCTGCTGGATGGCGAACTGACGTTGTTCGGCGGGCGCATCGGACAGCGACGCGTTCGCGTAGTACATGCCGCGCGCCTTGAGCGCCGAGAACAATTGGCGCGTGGGATGGAAGTCCAGCGGCAGGTCGGTGAGGTCGTAGAGGCGGATGGAGAGGGCCGCGAGGAACAAGATGACGAGGGTCAGCGTGTGGAAGCGGCCAAAGAAGGAGCGAGGGGAATCTTTCATTGGGATAGCCCGCCTATTTTAACTTAGTTTCACCACGAAGGACACAAAGGAGCACGAAGGGAAAAGCCACAAAGAATCTCCTTTGTGTCACTTTGTGTCCTTTGTGTTTAAGAATTTGGATTGCCGTTTTTTCAATACTGACTTTCGTAGAGAACCCAACCCAATCAAATTCAACAACGCCGAACCAAAGAGATTGAGACGCGCCAGCGCGGTCGGCGGGTGGATCAACAGCGCGCGCGTCCACGCGGCGAGGCTGGCGGCGGGTTGACCGCCATCCAGCAGGTAACGCGCGTCCACACGATGGGCGGAGGCGGAGGCGCGGCGTTTTATTTTTGCCAATGTAGGAGCGAGATAACTATCTCGCTCTACGCTTTCCAAAATGCGGAAGGCTTCGCGGCCAAACGCGGCGGCTTGGGCGCGGTTTTTCGCTCTGGCGTGATAGCGCGCCGCGGCCCACGTCTGCGGGACGTGGAGGATGCGTCCCTGCGCGGCGATGCGGATCCACAGGTGATGGTCGAGCAGGAAGTGATAGGAGAGGTCGAGTCCGCCCGCTTTTTCAAACGCTGAACGGCGCATGAACACGGCAGGCTGGCCGATGATCTGGAAGGACAGCAAATCTTCCAGGGTGAGTTGACGAAACCGGAGCGTGTTGAAAGTCTGGCCGTGCTCGTCCACGGCGAGCATATCCGCGTACACCATCGCGACATCCGGGTTTTCATCAAAGGCTTTCACCGCGGCGGCGACTGCGCCAGGCAGGTAATAATCATCCGAGTTGAGCCAGGCGACAATTTCGCCTTTGGCGCGTGCCATGCCTTTGTTGATGGCGTCCGCTTGGCCTGAGTCTTTTTCCGAAATCCAATACGCCAACCGCGACGCGTACTTTTTGATAATATCGGGAGAGCCGTCGGTCGAG
>CAYJLS010000018.1:5264-8078 GCA_964371065.1 uncultured Anaerolineaceae bacterium
AGAATCTTTTTCAGGTCGGGTTGTTTGTCAAGTTGGTTGAAGGATGTCACCAAAAAATAATCCTTGTCGGCGGCGAACTCGGCGAAGGTTTTCTCGGCGTTGATGGAGTTGCCGCGGATCTCGGCCAGCCCCGAGGCCAGCGGCCACAAGTCCACGCGGCGCCAGCCGTAGTACATCAGCCGGTAGCCGTAGTCCTGCGTCAGCGCGATGACGTTCGCATTGGCGGGGATGGCCTCGCCGACGGTTTGCCAGTAGGCGGGTTCGGCGCGGAAATCTTCGGCGATGAGGACGGAGCGCGCCACCCACGAATGGTAGCCGACGACCGCGACCGTCAGCGCAACGAGCGCGGCCTGCCAGACTAGTCTCGATGCGATGCCTGGTCTCGATACGACGCCTTCGGTGCCTACTCGACCACCAGCGGCGTCTACTCGACCAGCGGTCGCTTTGGCGATCACTGCTTCGGCGAGCGGGGCCAACCCCAGGGCGATGATTGGCGTCAATTGGAGGTGATAGTACGAGTGTGTGTACATCTGGAACGGGACGAATAGCCCATAGAGCAAGTATCCCGCCCACAGACCGATCAGCAAGGCACGGGCGCGCGGCGCGGCGAGCAGAGTCCCTGCCAGGCTGAGGAAGAGAATCGTCAACCCGAAGAGACTGCCGAGGAAGGACAGCCACCTGGAGTAGAAGTCCGTGCTGGTGATGAGTTTGAGCATGTCCAGCGACCAGTTGGTGATGTATTCGGTGGAATTGCCGCGGTCGCCTGTGAAGTAAAAGAGGAAGGCGGGGATCACCATGATGGCGGCCATCATCCACATTTGCGGCGAGCGCCAGAATTTTCCTTTGAGGGTGAAGAGTACGATTGCCACCGCCGCACCGCCCGCGATGAATCCGATGAAGATTTTAACGAATACTGCGAATCCGATAAAGGCAGAGGCGAGGAGGGCGTAGCGCCAGGAGGAATTGGTAATTGGTGATTGGTAATTGGTAATTTGGGATTCTGACCAGCGGTAGAGGAAGTAGATGCCGATGAAGGCGGAGGCGGTCATCAGTGGATCGGGTTGGAAGGAGCGGCTGGCTTGCACCGCGAAGGGCAGGATGAGGAAGTACACCAGCGAGAGCAAGCCTGCGATGGGTGAGTCGGTGATGCGGCGGGCGAGGTCGTAGAGACAGAGTCCCGCGAGCAGCCAGAAGATCGTCCCGTAGAGGCGCGGGATGGCGATGTTTTCTCCGCCTGCGGCGAGGTAGGTCACGGCGACGAGAGTCTCGATGACAGGAGGCTCGTAGCGCGCAGGGACGCGTCCGATGGAGTCGGCGAGGGCGCGCGTGGCGGGGTCGGCACGCTCCGCGGGGAGCAGGTCGTAGTAGATGGCGCGGGCGATGATCGAGTTGCGGAGTTGGCGCGTGGGATGGAAGTCGAGGGGAGCATCCGTCAGGTCGAGGAGACGGAGGAGTCCGCCCAGGGCGAGGAGCAGGATCAGGAGGGCGCGGCCGGTTGAGGGTCGAAGGAGAGGCGGGGTGGAGTGGTCAGTCATCAGTGATCAGTAATCAGTCATCAGTTTCGTGAGTGGGTCAATCGTAAATCGAAAATCTGAAATCGTAAATCAGAAGAGGGAATTGTAGTCCACCTTTGGAAAGATGGTTAATTTCCCGCCAACCGTCGCGTCCAAAACTTCGCGTCCCGCGGCTTCGTAGGCTTGGCGCGCCATGTGGTAGCCCATCTCGGAGGTTTCGAGGTCGGGGAGTTGCCAGCGGAAGCCTTTGCCGAAGTAGGCGGGCGAGAAGTGGTTGGGATCGTCGCCCTGCGAGGTGACGGTGGTGTTGGGCTTGCCCGCGGCGGTGTAGTTGTGATCCACGCCGATGAGGATAACCTGCTGGAAACCCATGTGGAAGGCGAGTTGCAATGCGACGTTGGTGACGGTTGCGCCCTCCCAGACGCGGCCGCGGACGTCGCGGGAGAAACGCGGGCCGGTGTAAGTGGTGTAGAGGAAGGTCGGGAGGTTGAAGGTTGAACGTTGAACGTTAAACGTTAAACGTTCAACGTTTTTGAAGTGACGGCGGGAGCGCCAGGCGAGGAATTTGGGGAGATCGAGGGCGGCGAGGTCGCGGGCGGTCTGTTCGATGACGAGATCGTTGACGACGCACAGGTAGGTGGTGGTGAAGCCGAGTTCGGGGAACATCAGGTAGATGCGGTTCACGCCGAAGGTGAATTCGTTCCGCAGTTTGGATAGGTCGGTGTTCTTGAGGGACGGGCCGTTGCCGATGATGAAGGCGCGGCTGCCCGCTTGCGCGTGCGCGTCCTTGAGCGCGGCGAGGCGACGGATGCTCTCGCGCCGCCACGGATGCAAGTAGGCGGCAGGTAGTTGCGGCAGGCGGCGAATCGCGTCGTAGGTGTTTTTGGCGGTTTGGAGGAGGGGGGAGGGGAGGAGGGTGGTGAGGGTTTGTTTCATGGATTTTTTTATAGGTGTCTCTCTATGGTCCCTGAGTGTGTCCAGGTGTAGGAGGAGGGTTTCCACCACCACCGCCATTCCTTGGTTTTTGGGTCGGCATTAAAGTATTGGTCGGCGTGGGAGTAAAGGTTTGTGTAGCAGTTGGCGTTGATGTGAAAGTCGCGGTGGATGTATGTGTAGCGGTCGGCGTGGAGGTGAAGGTGGGCGTGGCGATGGCAGTAGGTGTGTTCGTTCGCGAAGTGGTTGGTGTTGGCGTGCGGAATATTCAGCCTACGTTGGTATCCACAGCGAGGTAGAGGGCGAGTCCGAGGGTGGCAAGGATGAGGAGGGTCAGGAGGATGGATTTGGGTTTCATGGGATTCTC
>CAYJLS010000018.1:8178-36663 GCA_964371065.1 uncultured Anaerolineaceae bacterium
GGGTGGCAAGGATGAGGAGGGTCAGGAGGATGGATTTGGGTTTCATGGGATTCTCCTTCAAGGCGAACCATCCACGAATAGGCCACGAATAAACGAATGTCGCCCCGTCGTTCGTTTACACTTGCACCGCACTGCATTCGGTGCAGTGCAGGTGTTCGTGAAAATTCGTGGACGGTAGGTCAAGATAATAAAATCACAAAATCCACGATGAAAGTATTTCTGTCATTGTCTGCCCCTGCTATGCGGCAATTCCCTCACGTCTAATGGTTTGGTAGAAAGGCAGGAAGGCGAAACGCTTCATCTGCTCTTTCGTGTCAGGAATCATGGAAATGATTCTGCCCGCGTCGAAACCCACCTCCCAGGCAATATCGGAAGCAAGTCTTGTCGTTTTGGCGTCAATCACGGGGAGGATGACAAGCAGGTCAATGTCGGATTCTTTCGTCGCGTCGCCGCGCGCCTGCGAGCCAAACATGATGACTTTGACGGGCTGTCCTAATTCCTTGGTCAGGCGTATGCGGACTTCCTTCGCAAGTTTGAGGGCGCGCACTCGGGGGCGTAATTTCTTCATAGTTCAATTATAACTTCATTGCCTGGCAAAATCTGCCACTCAGCGTTATCTCCACAAGACAACTCCGTCATCCAGCGTCACGCAACACGAACTACTCCGTACTCAACCGCGCCGTCGCCCCTCCATCCACCACCAACGCCTGACCCGTCATGAAGGAAGATTGCTCGTTGTCGGCGAGAAAGTAGATGGCGTGGGCAATCTCTTCGGGACGTCCCACCTTCCCGCTGACGGTTTTGCGCGCAAGGTTGTCGAGCCGCTCCTGCACGTCTCCCTGACCGACGTGGCCGCGGCCGAGTCCCGCACGCAGCATGGGCGTGTCCACCGCGCCGGGGAGGATGGCGTTGACGCGGATGTTGTCGGGCGCGAATTCGATGGCCATGGCGCGCGTCAGGGCGAGTAGTCCGCCCTTGGAGGCGGCGTAGGCGGCGATGTTGGCGGAGGTCTGGATGGCATGGACGGAGGAGACGTTGACAATCGCTCCTCCCTCCCCTGCCTTAAGCAACGGATGCGCCAGTTTGACGCCGAGGAACACCGAGCGCAAATTAGCGGCCATGACCGCGTCCCATTCTTCGACGGTCGTTTCGACCAGCGGCTTGGCAATCTGCATGGCAGCGTTGTTGACCAGCGCCTCGAGCGAGTCGGTGAATTGGTGCGCCTGCTCGAAGATGGCGGCGATTTCGTCCGCGTGGGAGATATCCGATTGAATGAAGAGGCCGTTGGAGGGGAAATCATCGCCGAACGCGGCGCGGTCCACGCCGATGACGCGCCAGCCTTTTTCGGCAAATAATTGGAGAGTGGCTCGTCCAATTCCACCAGCGACGCCTGTAATTAAGATTGTTTTTGTCATTGTGTGCAAATTCCTTTTGTACACGGATGAACACGGATTTCACGGAGTCTCACGGATTTTTTTAAATAAATCCGTGTTCATCCGCGTAATCCGTGAAATCCGTGTACGAATTAACTCTCCACAATCCCAAGTCCATCGAGCAAATTCCGTATCGTATTCCAATGCACCCTCTCCCATGCGGCGGGACTGGAGTTGGCGTTGTGCGGGGCGAGCAGGACGTTGTCCATCTTCAACAACGGACTATCCAGCGGCAGAGGCTCGTGCTCGAACACATCCAGCGCCGCGCCCGCGATTTGACCCGATTGCAACGCCGCGACCAGCGCGGGTTCATCCACGATGGGACCGCGGGCGGTGTTGATGAGGATAGCAGACGGTTTCATCAGGGCGAAGGTGCTGGCGTTCATCAGGTGATGGCTGGTCGGATTGAGGTCACAGTTTAGTGAGACGAAATCGGATTCATCCAGCAGGGCGGAGAGGGAAGTCATCTCGATGCCCGACTCGGTGATGAAGACATGATCTATTTCGATGATGTCTGTTCCAAGAACTTTCATCCCGAAGGCGCGCGCACGGCGGGTGACCGCCTTGCCGATGGCGCCCACGCCGATCACGCCGAGGGTGCACTCGCTGAGAGTCTTGCCAAGGAGTTTTTCCCACTCGCCGCGCTTCATGGCCGCGTCCATCCACGGCTGGCGGCGGACGAAGGCCAGCAGGTAGCCAAGCACCGTGTCTGCAACGGGGGTGGTGAACGCGTTCGCCGTCCGGCAGAGACGCACGTTTAAACGGGAGCAGGCCGCGGCGTCGATTGAGTCGATCCCCGTCCCCCACTTGGAAATAACTTTCAGGCGCGGGGAACAAGCATTGAGCACGCGCGCGCTGTAGCGGTCGTCCCCGCAGATCGCGCCGTCGAATTGTCCCGCGTAGGTCAACAGGTCGGCTTCCTCCATCCGCTCACGGACTTCGGGCACGATCAACTGGATGCCATGTTTGTCGAAGGTGGGACGGAAACGCTCGAGCAGGGGGATCATGTAGGGGGCGGTCAAAAGGACGGTGGGCATGGTAGTTCTCCGCAATCGCGAGGAACCAGGTTCTCCAAGAAACCTGGTTCCTCGCGATGCACCTCATTTCAGTTTGCACCGATTGGGGATCAACTCGAAAGCAAAATGGTAGGGGACGGGCGAAAAATAACTCTGGTTGGGGAGCAGTTCGAATTTGCCGCCCAGGTACAGGTTGAAGACCACGCGGAAAGTGTTGACGGGCGTGATGAACTCGCTGACAGCGTCCGCATGGCCGGGCAGGTAATAGGCATTCAGGATGGTGAGACGGCGGTCTTTGGGCTGGAGCCACGGGCCGTGATCGCCCTGGATAATGATGACGGGTGGAGTGTCGGAGTTGGCGATGATCTCCTGCACGATGCGCGTGATCTCGCGGTTGATGAACTGCAACTGCATCACGTAGCCTTTGGCGTATTTATCGGCGGGATACTGATCCTTGGCATTCAGGAACGAGAGCGGGTCCGAGCGCGAGCCGTCCTCGGCAAAGACAAAGGGCGGGTGCGGGAGGATGAGATGCGCGAAGACGAATTGCGGCCCGTCCCTCTTTGCCAGCGATGGAAGCGTATCCAGCAGGAACTGCGAGCGTTCGCGGTAACGGTTGAACGTGGCAACCTTCGTATCCACCAGCCCCTCGTCCTCCGCGATGCGGTAAGCCGTCGTCTCGAGCAGGAGACCTTCGAACTCGGTCAGCCCGCCGCGCAATGGATCGGCTTCGAGATACAGGTCGGCGTTATCCAATTCGTCCCACGGGAAACCTGTGGCGAAGGCCACCGTCTCGTAGCCCTGGCCCTCCACGTAATCCATCACCGCGCTGTTGCGGATCAAACTCCACAGCGGCGAGCGCGCCTGGCTATCGGGCTTGATACGCTCATCCAGCACGGGCAGGTAATTCATATTGAACGACGAGGCCAGCGAGAGTTCCGTCCGCACGTAATTGCTCATGCCGCACTCGGCCACGTTGAAACCCATCGCCTCCAGCCCGCCGAGGAACTCCGAGTTGTCGTAACCATAGGCGGTCTTGAGCGTGTCGGCGCGCGTGTACGAATCCAGGATGATGTAATAAATGTCGGGCTTCGTCCCCTCGACGTGCGCCACGGGTGACCCAGCCGCCACGCTCGGCGCGTTCTGGACTTCGACCTGATACCAGGCGATCTGCCCGATCGGGATGACGACCAGCGCCAGCGCGGCCATGTTCAGCGGCGCAGTCCACGCCTCCATCCGGACCTTGGGCCTGGTCGCCGCGAAAAGGGCCGCCGCGGCCAGCAGGAGACTCACTCCCGCGACGAGATTCGTCTGCGCGTATTCGGGAGCTTTCTCCAGCAAATAACCGTACACGTGACCGTAGGCCGCGAACAACGAAATCCACGCCGCGCTCGCGAACGCAGCGCGATGCCAGTCGCGCGTCAACAAGCGGAGCAGTCCAAACAGGACGGCCGCGCCCAGAGCTGCAATCGCCACAGGACGCGCTCCCGCCTCGGGACGCGCGTTGCCAATGTTGTGCGCCAGCAGTCCCAGCACGGGATACGCCGCAAACAAAAAGGGATACCAGATAAAAGATTTCGTTTTTTTCATTTGCATTTTTTTACTCACTTCGCTTCCGTCATTGCGAGGAGGGTGGTGTTCCCGACGAAGCAATCTCCAGAAGACCATGTAGTGACGATTTCAATCGTCCCAACGACTAACCCACAGGGCGCTTCGCGGAGTCGTTACTACATGGAATGACGATTAGTGACAATACTCCTCCATCGCTTTTTCTTCAATTTCCATCGTCAACAATCCATCCTCCGCCATCTTTGTCAAAATTATACAGGCTTGCGTCTCGAGGAACGGGTCCGCGCCCAAAATGGATGACAGTTTCTTCAAGTCCTTTTCGCGTCCCAGCGCGGCGTAGGCTTGCATGAACGGGAACCATTCCACGCTGTCCGCAGGATAATAACCCAGTTTCAGCGCCTCGTCACCCAGCGTAGCGACCGTCTCCCAATCCCCCGCCTGACGCGCCAGCGAAGCCTTCTGATAATACCAGCACCACTCGTGCGCGGGTTCGGGACCAAAGACTGATTCAAGTGGCGCGGCATGTTCCCTACCCAAATCCACATTCGCAATCTTCGACGCGGACGCGAGCAGCATGATGCGTGGGTCGTCGCTCGCGGAAAGTTCGGGCTGGGAACCGTCCAGCACGCGGACGCAACTGCCAGGCGAGGCCTGAGCGAGGATGAGCATGTTGCCATAATCCATCACCACGTGCGTGTTGCGGCGGTCGGGTTCGTCCACGCCTTTGCCCGTCAGAATGCGCGTCACGTTTTCGGGCGTCAACAGGACCGCGCCGATCGGCGCTTCGATGGGTTGCGCGGTCTGCAGTTCGGGGTAGTAGATCAGGTTGGCCGCGCCCCACAAAAAATAATCCTCCTGGATCGAGGCGGGGAATTGCGCGGCCAGCGTCGTCCCCGGGCGGATCTGCGGCGCGCGCCACGAAACCTGCCACCAGAAATTGCGCGTCGCCTCGGCCTCACGAGCGATAACGACTGCGTTGGCGAAGTGCGTCAATACCGCGATACCCGTCAGCAGGCCGACCAGTCCCCAGCGCAGCCGCGGCGACGAAAGATAAGACAGCATGGCGACAATTGCCATCGCCGCGCCCGCCGAACTCGCCAGCGTATAACGCGACAGGCTGAAAAATTCCACGTGGCGGTTGACGAGGATAACGGGAATCAACCCCGCGGCGGCGCTGACGAGTCCCACCCAAAGCATTTCGGCGCGCCAATCGTTTTCCAGAAACCCGTTTTCCCGCGAAGCGCCCCCTTGGGGGTCGAGAAAACGGGTTTCTCTCCGAAGCGCAAAAACCACCCCCGCCGCGACCGCGACCGCCAGCCCTAGTCCCATCCACGTATCGGACAGGCGCAGGTTGAAGGCCAGGTTGTAGAGTGGCACGCCCCAGGCGAGTACCACCACGTTGACGGTATCCTGCGCAAAGCGCGCCAGCCACCACAGTCCCGTCTGAAGCGGGGACGCGAACAGCGCGCCAAATTGCAGTCCCACGTCCGTGGCGTTGCGCTCGCTGGTGAAAAAGAACAGACGCCAGATGAGGAAGGTGAGAGGGCCGAGGAGGAAGGGGAGCCAGGAGCGGAAGGCGGTAATTAGTAATTGGTAAGTGTTGCGTATTGCGGTTTGCGTTTTGCGTCGGATGATGATGTAAATACTCAACAGACGCAAGACTTCCAGCCCGATGTAGTATTCGATGAGACCGAGGTAAATCCATGCGAGGAGAATGGACAGGATGGTGTAGATGATTTTGAGTGAGGTCTTCTCTTCTTTCAACGCGGCGGCGGTCAGCGCGAGGGAGGTCATCGCCGCAAACAGGCTGACGATCTGCGATTGGTAGTCAATCGGGTTGGGCTGCGAGAGGAAGCCGGGGTAGATGAGGAAGAGCAGGGCGACCAGTAAATTGGTAATTGGTAATTGGTGATTTCTGTCATTGCGAATCGCCTCCTCGTCATTGCGAGGAGGGCTGGTGGTCGAGTAGACCGAGTGTTTTTCGAGGTCGTATCGAGACCCAGCCCGACGAAGCAATCCCTTCGTCGTGGAGGGGATTGCTTCGTCACTCGCTCCGCTCGCTCCTCGCAATGACGGATTGGCCTTGGGCCACAGTTGATTCAACAGCCACAACAAACTGACCGCGCTCAACAGCCGAAACACGTACGCGCTGACGTGATACGGCAGGGGATTGTCGCCGAACAACTCGTAGGCGGGACCCAGCACATAGGCGCGCATGGGACGGTCGCGCTCGTAGGCGGGCGGGAAGTAGTCCGCGCCCTGCACATGCGCGCCGTACATCAGGTACCAGTCATCATTGGCGTAGGTGAAGCGTCCGATGAACGGCAGGTACGTCAGCGCGGAGACGACCAGCAGGATCAAATACGGGAGCGCCCACGAATACTTTTTCATTTTCGTCCCATCAGAAAATCGCAGATGGCGAAGTCGAGTTCCTCGTCAATGTCCCAGGCTTCGTCCGCGGGAATCTCGAACAGAAGCGGACTGTCGCCGATGCGATGATGCTTCCGCACGAGGTTCTCGCGGGTGAACAAATACAGGCAGGAATTCTCCTCGTAAACGGGAGGCAGCTCCTGGGTCTGGATGAGTTCGAGCGGATTGTGGTTGATGGCGCGGCCGTCCTTGTCGTAGAGCCGCGTCTGGAGGCGCGTCACCGAGAAGAGCGAATCGTAAGCGGGGTAATTGGTAAATAGGGATTGGATGGCGCGCGAGATGGTAGCAGGTTTGAGGAGGGGATTGGTGCTGTGCGTCTGGAGATAGAAATCCGCTTCGACCTGCGCCGTGTCGTGGAGCAGGATGTCGTTCATCGGCACATCGTCCGCGCGGAGAGGTTCGGGGCGCGGGATCAACTTCACGGTCGGAAAGAAGCGGCGCACGCCGTCCATCACCGGTTCGGAGTCGGTGTCCACCATCACCGTCTCGATCTCAGGGACGGCGAGCAGGGTCTCGAGGATGTGGTGGAAGAGCGGTTTGCCCGCCAGCGGACGGAAGTTTTTGCCGGGCACGCGCTGGCTGTGGTGGCGCATGGGGACGAGGGCGGCGAGTTTCATGGGGTGATTATACCGAATTGCCCGCCTGAAATAAGAAGACGCGCTCAACCGAGTGCGTCTTGAACAATTCTATCCTGCCAGCGTTTCTACTACTTTCTCTTTCAACCAAAGATTGACCAGTGTTTCGGCGCTGATCCCGCGCTGGTGAGCCAACGCTTCTATGTCGGAAAGCAAATCAGGCTCTACAGGAATGGCAACTGTAACTTGAAATTCAACATCGGGCGCGTTGGGATCGTCATATTCGGTAAAGTCATGCTTGTCCCAAAACTCGCCCATTTTTTCGAGATTATTGGTCTTGGAAATCGAACTTTTATTTGCGGCCATAGGTTTTTCGCTCTTTCTGACTCATGTCACGTGCGCTGATTATTATCGCCGTGCTTTCACTCGGCTTGAATACAAAGTATATCGTAAGATATCGTCCGCCAAAAGATTGACCAAAAGCGACGTAGACATCCTCGCCCTGAATGTGGCCTTTCTCTGCAAAGCGGAAGCGGGGATTATTCAACAGCGCCTGCCTCACCTCACGGAGGGAAACGTGATGTTTTTTCGCGAGCTTCTCTTCGATGATTTCGGGGCAGATGAGAGTGTCAATTTGCATAGCTTTCCCATTATAGCCCATGCTCTGGGAATCGAATCAGGTACAATTCACTCACCCATGCTGGACAAAACCCTCTTCCTCCTCTGGCTCCTCGCCTGGACTTCAGGCGGGCTCCTCCTCGCCTCCGCCACCTTCCGCCTGCCGCGGCGACTGGTCTTTGGCGTTGGCTTGACCCTCGGCGCGGTGACACAGGCCTGGTTCGCCAACCTGCTGGGATTCATCCTGCCCGCGCCCATCGCGTTTTGGGGCGGCGCGCTCGTCACGCTCGCGCTCGGACTAGCCTTCGCCTGGCCGCTTTCGTGGACGAAAATCCGCCGCGCCCTCGTCCCTGCCTCGTGGGGACAGGTTGCCGCGCTCATTCTCCTCACCTACCTCTTCACCGCCATCGGCCGCGGCCTGCTCCTCTTTGAAGATTACCAAAACCTGCCGACTATCTCGCTGATGGCGCGCGGCGACATCCCGCCGCGCTTCGCCCTCGATCCCAACGTCCGTTTTGGCTACCACTATCTCATGCTCCTGTTCGCGGCGCAGGTCACGCGCCTCGGCGGCATCGTCCCGTGGAATGCGCTCGACTTCACGCGCGGCTTGCTCTTCGGTCTCACCATCCTGCTCACCTACCTGTGGACGGAACGCATGACGCGCAGTCGCCTCGCCGCGTCCGTGGGTGCGGCCTTCGCCGCATTCGCGGGCGGGACACGCTGGCTCCTGCTCCTGCTCCCTCCCGGTTGGGTGGCGAACCTCTCCAAAGACATCACCCTGCTCGGTTCCGCCGCCCAGTCCGTACCGGACCTCGCCGGCGGTCTCCTCCTCCCCTGGAACGTGGACGGCGGCCCGCCCATCCCCTTCCCCTTCGCCTTCGTCAACGGCATCAACCCTCCGCTCATCCTCTCGCACGGCGGATCGGGCATGATGGTCGTCGCGCTCACCGTCCTCATCCTCCTCGTCTATCGTTTCTGGCGCGATTGGCGCGGCGGCGTCATCATGGTTATCCTCCTGTCCGCGCTGGCAAACCTCAGCGAGCACGCCTACCTCGCCGCGTTCTTCGGGCTGGGACTGGCGCTCGTCGTTCATTGGATCCGCGCCCGCTCCCTGAAAATTCCTCGGGACTTTCTCCCGTGGATCTGGATTGGCGCGGCCTCGGCGATTTTTGCCGCGTTCCAGGGCGGAGTCCTGACCGAGATCGTGCGCGGCTTTCTTGGACCTCGGGCTGGCGCGGCCTCCCAGGCCTCGTACTTCACTGTCGGCTTCGCGCTCAACCTGCACCCCACGGTCATCTCCGGTCACCTCGGCCTACTCGACCTGACGAATCCGCGGCAATTGATCCTCGCCCTGCTGGAGATCGGTCCCATTCTGCTGGCGATTCCCATCACCGCGGTCTGGGGCTGGAAGATGCTCCGCACCCGCCGCTGGTGGGACGCCGCGCTGGTCTTCGGCGCGGTCATGGGCATCGCCTCGCTCTTCTTGCAATATGAAGGCTCCGCGGGTGTGACGGCTACCAGCCGTCTCTTCGGCGACCTGCTCACCCCGCTGACGTTGTTCGCCGTTCCCCTCCTGTGGACGTGGGCCAAACCTCGTGCGCCGCGCGTCAAACAGACATTGCTTTCGCTCGGTTTTGTGACCGTCTTCGGCGGGCTGATGCTGTTCGGCATCGAACTCATCGCCGCGCAAAAACCCGTCCTGCCGCTGGCCATGCAACCGATGGATATCCAAATCTACAACGAATACTGGGATCGCCTCGAATCCGACGCGCTGATCTTCGACACGCTTCCCGCCCGCGCGGTGACCCTCTTTGGCCGCTACACCGATTCCAACCTGACGTGGTACGTGCCAAAAGAATCCTGGATCGCCCTCGCACAATCTCCCTTCCCCCGCGACCTGAACGCGGCGGGGTTCGATTATTTTTATTACACGCTGGAAAACTGGGAGACCTTCCCCCTCGAAGTGCAGGACGCACTGAACGACTCGTGCGTCAGACTCGTGGTGGAAACCACCGGTCCGCGCAGTGACACGGATTTCCGCAAATCGTGGAGGCGGCTGGTGGATATTCGAGGGTGTGAGTAACGAAGTAGAAACCCGTTTTCCGCCGAAGGCGAGAAAACGGGTTTCTGGCATCATCACACAAACTTGATTCTCCTCGCCGCGTACCAGACCATCCGCATCAGCAACAGGCCGTGTTTCCAGCGCGAGATGTTGGTGGCGCCATACGTCCGCTCGCGGTAACGGATGGGCAGGTCAACGATTTTCAGGTTCAACTTCGCCGCGCCGAAGATCAGGTCGAAATCGCCGAAGGGGTCGAAGTCACCGAAGTAGGCGCGATTGGCCGCGATGCGCTCGTAGTCTTTTTTCCAAAACACTTTCGTGCCGCACAGCGTATCCTTGATGGGCTGTCCGAGCAGGGAGGTGAACGCCCAACTGAAAAACTTGTTTCCCAAAAAGTTCAGCCCGCGCATGGCCTGTTTCTCCATCGGGTAGACCAGCCGCACGCCGTTGATGAATTCCCCGCGTCCCGAACGCAGGGCTTCGTAAAAACGCGGCAGGTCTTCGGGTGGGACGGTGAGGTCGGCGTCGAGGATCATCAGCACGTCGCCCGCGGCCGCGTCGAAGCCGGCGCGCACCGCGTCCGCTTTGCCGATGCCCGATTGACGGAGAAGCAGGCCCGGGGTCGCGGGATGCGAAGCGATCTCCCGTTCAATGGACGCGTAGGTGTCGTCGCGCGAATGTCCCTCTACGAAGATCAATTCGGCCCCGCGTCCCATTTGCGGAGTCCGCTCGAAGATGGCGCGGATGTTGCCCGACTCGTTGCGCGCCGGGACGATGACCGACACGCTCGGCGACTCAACCGGCTCAGCCAACGGACGCGCAACCACGAAGTTCGCCAGCGCGAGACCGCGGAAGATTGGCAGGCGCACGAGGACGCGGTTGCAAAACGGCGCCAGCAGGGGGATGGGCAGGGGCAGGAGAATTTCGCGCCAATCGCGGATGGTCTCGAATCCTGCCAGGTTTAACATGCCGCGCAGGTCACTGGTGGTGAGCCAGTTTTGCTCGAGCATCGGCGCGGCGAGATGCAGACGCTGGGCGAGGGTCAACACGGTCTGCCACAGGTTGCTGTAAACATTTAAGATGACGCGGGTGCGCGGCGCACACAGCGGACGGATCTGTTCGAGCACGCGCTGGACGTCCCACACATCGTTGGCGAGGTCGGACAGGATGATCACGTCGAAGGTTTCCTTGAGGAACGACAGGTCGTGCGCGTCGGCATGGACGAATTCGAGAGCGGGGTGACGCGTGATGGCGCGCTTGACCATCTCGGACGAGAAGTCCACGCCCAGGCCGCGCGCGGGTGCGACGGAGGCCAGCAGGTCGCCCAGTCCGCAACCGATCTCGAGTACGCGCTGTCCCGGGCTGACGAGGAAGCGATAGACTTCAGCCAGTCGGTGGTGATACGAGCCGCCCCAGCCGCGCCACGCATCGCGCATACGCCCCACAAAATCCCATTGCGCCATGCGGGTTTGTCGATAAGTTTGTCCGGCTTGATCGAAGTGGGGGATATTCATGCGGGCTGATTTTAGCAGAAACCAGGTTTCTTGGAGAAACCTGGTTTCTGCTATGTTATAATTCAGTCACTGAATTTTGAAACATGGACACACACGAAACCTCCCGCGAACTCACCCTGCTCGAAGAAATCGAGAGCGATCCCAACGTCAACCAGTCCACGCTGGCCACGCAACTTGGCGTGGCGGTCGGCACGGTCAACTGGCATCTCAAGCGGCTGATCGAAAAAGGCTACGTCAAGGTCTCGCGCGCCGAGCGCAAGAAATTGCGCTACATCATCACACCCGAAGGCATCGCCCTGCGCGCCCGCCTGGCCGTCAACTACGTGGAAAATTCCTTTTCCCTGTATCGCAAAACGCGCCAGCGAGTGAAGGACCACGTGACCGCCATCCGACGAGCGGGATTTGAGCGCGTCCGCATCCTCGGCGAAGGTGACGTGGCCGACATCGCCCGCCTGACCTGCCTTGAGCAAGGCGTCGCGGTGACGACCGACGAGTCCGCGCCCGCGCTGGAAATCAAGGGTTGGAAGATTATTTTGCGGATGGGAGACGACACATGACGAAGACACGACACGCAGTTATCACGGGCGGCGCGGGCTATATCGGTTCGCTCCTGACCTCGGAGCTGTTGCGCGCGGACTGGCGCGTCACCGTGCTTGACAGTTTGCTGTTCGGCGGCGAGTCGCTGGTCCCGTTTTTGCACCACCCCAATTTTCATTTCGTCAAAGCGGACGTGACCGAGCCACGCGCCGTGAAAGACTCCCTCAAAAGAGACTGGCCGAAGCCGGACGCGGTCGTCCATTTGGCGGCCATCGTGGGATTCCCCGCCTGCCAGGCGGTGGGACGTCAGGCCGCGTGGCAGTACAACGTCGAGGCCACGAAACGCGTCTTCGAACAGGCAACAGGCTTGGGGTCCGCTCGCTTCGTGTTCGCGTCCACCTACAGCAACTACGGTCTCTCAACTGACGGCCAGCCCGTCACCGAGGAGTCGCCGCTCAATCCGCAATCGCTGTATGCCGAGACAAAGATCGCGGCCGAGGAATATCTGCTCGGGCAGAAAGACTCAGTCACCGCGCCGCTCGTATTCCGCTTCGCAACGCTTTACGGCATTTCCCCGCGCACGCGTTTCGATTTGATCGTCAATCAATTCGTGCTCGATGCGTTCACCAAACGTGAACTCATCATTTATCAACGCGGCTATTCGCGTTCGTTCGTCCACGTGCGCGACACGGTGCGCGGCATCCTGCTGGGACTGGACTCGCCCGAGGCGAAAGTGCGCGGGCAGGTC
Source organism: uncultured Anaerolineaceae bacterium (assembly GCA_964371065.1). Classification (GTDB taxonomy): domain Bacteria; phylum Chloroflexota; class Anaerolineae; order Anaerolineales; family Villigracilaceae; genus Denitrolinea. The sequence goes on from CAYJLS010000018.1 coordinate 20,681, forward strand.
TACAACCTCGGCACGGACAACGGCAACTACACCAAGGACGAGATCGTCAACCTTGTGCTCAAGCGCATGCCCGAAACGGTGGTGGATTACAAAGACCTCACCTTCGGCGGTGACATGCGCGACATTACCGTGTCGTTTGAAAAGATCAAACGCGAACTCGGCTACGAGACCACGCTTACCGTGGATGACGGCATCCGCGAACTGGTCTTCGCGTTGAAGAGCGGATTGATCCGCAATCCGCATGATGAGAAGTATAGGAACGCACAGTTCATAGTTCAGTAAAATTTGCTCCGTCATTGCGAGGGCGTACTCGCCCGAAGCAATCTCCTCGCTATGTTGGGGATTGCTTCGTCGGGAGTACCCTCCTCGCAATGACGGGAACCTGAGGAGCAAACATGGCAGAAAACTTCTGGCAAACCAAAAAAGTCATCGTCACGGGCGGAGCGGGATTCCTCGGCTCGTTCGTGACCGCCAAATTGAAAGAGCGCGGCGCGACGGACATTTACATCCCGCGCATCGAGGAATACAACCTCGTGGATCCCAACGATATCCGCCGCCTGTACGATGTGACGCTCAAGGATGTTGACCCGAAGAATGTGCTCATCATCCATCTCGCCGCGCACGTGGGCGGGATTGGCGCCAACCGCGAGCATCCCGCCGAGTTCTTCTACGATAACCTGATGATGGGCGTGGAACTCATGCACCAGGCCTGGCAACGCGGCGTCGGAAAGTTCGTCGCCATTGGGACGGTTTGCGCGTACCCCAAGTTCACGCCCGTCCCGTTCAAGGAAGAGAACCTGTGGGACGGCTATCCCGAAGAGACCAACGCGCCCTACGGCCTCGCCAAAAAGATGATGCTGGTGCAGGCACAGTCCTATCGCCAGCAATATGGTTTCAACGCCATTTTCCTCCTGCCTGTGAATCTCTACGGTCCGCGCGACAACTTTAATCTAGCCTCCTCGCACGTCATCCCCGCGTTGATTCGCAAGGCGCTGGAAGCGCGGGAACGCGGCGAGAAGGAACTGCCCGTGTGGGGTGACGGCTCGCCGACGCGCGAATTCCTCTTCGTGGAAGACGCCGCGGACGCCATCGTCACCGCCGCCGAAAAATATAACGGCGACCAGCCCGTCAACCTCGGTTCGGGCTACGAGATTTCGATCAAGGACCTGGCTGAGATGATCGTCCGCATGACGGGCTTCGAGGGCAAACTCACCTGGCAGACGGACCAGCCCAACGGTCAGCCGCGCCGCGGACTGGACGTCAGCCGCGCAAAGGAGTTGTTCGGGTGGTCGGCAAAAGTCCCGTTCGAGGAAGGCATGCGGCGGACGATTGAGTGGTTCAAAGAAAACAGGTCGAAAGTCTAAAGTCGAAAGTCGCGTGACTTTTGACCTTCGACTTTTGACAGAGGCAGAATGACTCAACTAACCAAAAGCACTTCCCACGAACCCACCACCATCTACATCAAGCCCTCCAAGGGACTGGCCGCGCTTAACCTGCGTGACCTGTGGGTGTACCGCGAACTGGTCTTCTTCATGGTGTGGCGCGATATCAAAGTTCGCTACAAGCAGACCCTGCTGGGTATGGCCTGGGCAGTCATCCAACCCGTGATGACCATGCTCGTGTTCACATTCCTGTTCGGAAAAGTAGCCAAGCTCCCGACGGATGGCATTCCCTATCCTGTATTCTCGTTTACCGCGTTGTTGCCGTGGGGACTCTTTGTCACTGCGCTGAATCAGGGGAGCCGCTCGCTCGTGGCGCACAACAACATGGTGACGAAAATCTACTTCCCGCGCCTGATCCTGCCGATGTCTGCGGTCTTTGCCGGGTTGGTGGATTTTGCCATCGCCTTCGTCATTCTGTTCGGCCTGCTGATTTACTACAAAGTGACGCCCGCCTGGCATTTGTTGTGGACCCTGCCGTTCTTCCTCCTGCTGGGAGTTGTCACTGCGCTGGGCGTGGCCTTGTGGCTCTCGGCCATCAACGTGCAATACCGTGACGTGAACCAGGCGCTTCCGTTCCTGACCCAGTTCTGGCTGTTCATCACACCCGTGGCATATTCTTCCTCGGTCATCTCGGAAAAATGGCTATTACTTTATTCGCTCAATCCGATGGCGGGAGTGGTGAATGGATTCCGTTGGGCCTTGCTCGGATCGGGCAACGGCCCCGACCTGTCGCTGTGGATCTCGGTTGCGATCTCCGTGTTGACACTGGTTACGGGATTGTTCTACTTCCGTAGCATGGAAAAGACTTTCGCGGATACGATCTAGTAAATCGTAATTGGTAAATCGTAATTGCCGTTTGCCAATTACGATTTACCAATTACCAATCATCAAACATGACAACAGCAATCAGTGTAAACAACCTTGGAAAGCAATACCGCATCGGCGCGGCAGAGACGAAGTTCCGCTACAACATGCTTCGCGACGTGCTGGTGGATACGTTCTACGCGCCCGTGCGGCTGGCAAAAGCGCTGATCGGCAAGTCCGAACGCCGCGCCAACCAGAACTTCGTCTGGGCGCTGGAGGATGTCTCCTTTGACCTCGAGGAGGGGAATGTACTCGGCATCGTAGGACGCAATGGAGCGGGCAAGAGCACCCTGCTCAAGATCCTTTCGCGCATCACTGAGCCGACGCGCGGGACCGTCAGCGTGCGCGGACGCGTCGGTTCGCTGCTCGAAGTGGGGACGGGTTTCCATCCCGAATTGACAGGCCGCGAAAATATTTACATGAACGGCGCCATTCTCGGCATGAAGCGTGTTGAAATTGATCGCAAATTTGATGAGATCGTGGATTTCTCCGAAGTTACCCAGTACATTGATACGCCCGTTAAACGTTACTCCTCGGGCATGTACCTGCGGCTGGCTTTCGCGGTCGCGGCGCACCTCGAACCCGAAATCCTCGTAGTGGACGAAGTGCTGGCCGTCGGCGACGCGGAATTCCAGAAGAAGTGCCTCGGCAAAATGGGCGACGTGGCCCAGCAGGGACGCACCGTGCTGTTCGTCAGCCACAACATGTCCGCCATTTTGCGATTGACAACGGAAGCCATCGTCCTGAACAAAGGCAGACTCATCATGCGCGGCCCCACACAGGAGGCCGTGGACTTTTATCTTTCCTTCGGCCAGTCCCAGGCGGGCGAGCGCGCTTGGGATGCGGACGAGGTCCCAGCCGCGAGCGCGCCGTTTCGCCCGATCAACCTCAAGGTCAAGGATCGAAGCGGCAAGATCGTGGATACCGTCCGCTCCACCGAGCCGGTCACGCTCGAGTTCGAATATCAACTCAGTTCGGAAGTCACGGGTCTGCGCGTCGGGGTGTACGTCAGCACCATGCGCGGCGAGTACGTGCTGACTTCGTTCGACACCGACGAACCGCAACTTTTTGAAAAGTTCGATACGCGCAAAGCGGGACGCTACTTCAGCCGCGCCACATTGCCCGCCGACATTTTCAACGAGGGCCGCTACAGCGTGGGCGTGAACGCCAGTTCGTTCGGCGTGCGCCGTTATTTCATGGACGAGAACGCGCTGGCCTTCAACGTGGATATCAGCGGCGCGCCCGGCACGCAATGGCCGGAACCGCGGGTTGGACCGATACGACCACGACTTGATTGGAAGATCGAGAAGATTGATTAAGAAATAACCGCGAAGCACGCTAAGACCGCAAAGAAATTCTTTTGGGTTTCTTCGCGTTCTTTGCGGTCTTCGCGGTAAAAATAGAATGCTCAACAAAAACTCCCTCCGCAATTTTCTCGGTGAACTGCCCCTCGCGGCCGAACTGGACTACGCCCTTCGGCACAAGAACCGCGCCCGCAAGGATCACTACAACCTCCACCGCCTGCAAAAATCCCTGCCCGCGCTGGTGAAGCACGCCGCGCCGTTTGCCGCTTCCGCGCCTGCCGGCAAAAAGATTCTTTTCTTCGCCACGCTTCATTACTGGATCGAACAATCCGCCGTCATCAGCCTCGCGCTCGCGGGCCTCGGACACAAAGTCACATTGCTGACCCTGCCCTACTCCGAGTGGCACAAGCAGATGGACAGGATGACTCAGCGCCAGCGGATTCTGCACACGCGCGACGCGCTGTCTGCGCTGACTCCGTTGGTGGAGCACGCCTCCTTTCTGGACCTTCGGCCTGCCTCCGTTTTACCGAGCGGACTCCAGGCTGACGTGGAGGAGGTCTCCCGGTGGGACGCGCAGTACACGCTGATGCGCGAAGAAGTGGACATGCGCGACGCGTCCGACCGCGCGCTCTACGACCTGCGCCTCGAGCGCAACGGATTCGCCGCCCGCGCCGCCCTGGCGTGGATGCAGCAGGCGAATCGTCCCGATATAGTGCTAGTGCCAAATGGTCTAGTTTTAGAAATGGGAATCGTCTTTCGCGTGGCGCGGCATCTGGGCATCCCCGCCGTCACCTACGAGTTCAACGACCAGCGTGAGCAGATCTGGCTGGCACAAAACTCGTCCATCATGCAACAGGACACGGACTACCTTGTGGAAGCGCGTTGCCAGTTGCCAATGACTGACACAATGTACGAGCGCGTCGCGGAATTGGAGAACGCGCGTCGCGGGGCGCGTGTTTGGGGAAAATCGAAACGGCTGTGGCAATACATTTCCTCGCAAGGCGCAAACGCCATACGCAACACGCTCCACCTGGACAGCCGTCCCGTGGTCATGCTCGCCGCGAACGTGCTGGGTGACAGTCTGACTCTTGGACGCGACCTCTTCGCCGACTCGATGACCGAATGGATCACGAAAACCGTCCAGTTTTTCGCGAACAGGCCCGAGGTCCAGATGGTGATCCGAGTGCATCCGGGCGAGACGCTCGTCCCGAAGGCCAAGTCCATGGGGCAGGTTGTCCGCGAAGCATTGCCCAGTCTGCCCGACCACATCCACGTCATCGGCGCGGCGGACAAGGTCAACACCTACGACCTGATTGAGATCGCCGATCTGGGACTCGCGTACACCACCACGGTGGGACTCGAAACCGCCATGAACGGCACGCCCGTCATCTCGTGCGGACAGACGCACTATCGCGGGCGAGGGTTTACAATTGACCCCGCCTCGTGGGACGAGTATTTCGCGGCGTTGGAGCGCGTGCTCGCGGATTTGCCAGCGCATCGCCTGAGCGAATCGCAGACGGCCGCGGCCTGGAATTACGCCTACCGATTTTTTTTCGAGTACCCGCGTCCGTTCCCGTGGCGGCTGATGAATTTCTGGGACGACCTGCAGGTCTGGCCGCTGGAAAAAGTTTTGAGCGACGAAGGCCGCGCCGAGTTTGGCGAGACGTTTAAATTTTTGGTTGGCGAACCGTTTACGTGGAAGGATTAATGCGGTATACGGATTCATCCGTCATTGCGAGGAGCGAACGGAGTGAGCGACGAAGCAATCCCCGCGTCCGTGGAGGAGATTGCTTCGCAACAAACGCTCGCAATGACGGATTGATGGAGTTGTTGGAATCGAAGCGGTGATTTACGAGAATAAGAAAATCCGTGTTCGTCCGTGTAATCCGTGAAATCCGTGTACAAAAGAAGCCGAATGAGCGATAACACCAAACAACAAGTGCGCGAATTTTATGACCAGATCGGCTGGTCGCAGGTCGGCGAGGGGATTTACCAAAACGCCCGCTACGAAGACCTGCGTCCCGTGGCGCGTGAGTACATCCACAAGACGCGTTTGCGCGTGATGGATGGACTGATCTCAACCGGGAGATTTTTGTTGGATGCAGGCTCCGGCCCGGTGCAATATGAGGAATACAAAGTCTATTCGCAAGGATACCAAAAGCGCGTCTGCCTCGATATTTCCATTCAGGCATTGCGCGCAGCGCGGGAGCGGATCGGGGATCACGGCCTGTTCGTGGTGGGCGATCTTGCCAACCTGCCGTTCCAGTCCGATGCGTTTGACGGCGCGGTATCCATGCACGCGATCCACCACTTGGCGTTGACGGAACATCCACGCGCCTACCGCGAAATCCACCGCGTGCTTGCCAGCGGGCGGACCGCGGCCATCGTCAACGGCTGGCATGAACCGTTGCTGAGTCGCATGGCTGAGCCGTTGATCGGATGGATGCGCAAATTATCGGGACGCTCCGCAAAAATGAAGAAAGAGTGGCTGAACGAGGAAGAGCCCGCTGGGACCTTCGTCCAAAAGATGACTCCCGAATGGCTCAAGCGCGAAGTCGGTTCGATGATGACCATTGAGATCAAACCCTGGCGCAGTATGAGTACGCGACTGTTGCGCTGGTTCGTGCGTCCCCTCGGCGGGCGGACGTTCCTGCGCTTCATCTTTTGGCTCGAAGGCGTGTTCCCGAAATTCTTTGCCGAGAACGGACAGTATCCGCTGATCGTAATCAAGAAGTAGCCATGTCACGATTCACCGACCCGAATTACCTGAAAACCGGCCAGTATCGCGATTCATCCAATTTGGATGCCCGCGCGGCGATCCATCAGCGTTTCAGTACGAACCCGTATGGCTGGTTCAACTGGGTCTTCGACGCGTTGAACAAATTGCCGGGCAACGCGAAAATATTGGAACTTGGATGCGGCCCCGCCTATCTGTGGAAAGCGTGCATCGAACGGATCCCCTCCGGCTGGAATGTGACACTCAGCGACCTATCCCCTGGCATGGTGGACGCGGCGTGGAGAAACCTGGTCGTCACCGGACGCAACTTCAAGTTCGAGGAGATTGATGCGCAATCCATCCCGTATCCTGATGGAACCTTCGACGCGGTCATCGCCAATCACATGCTTTACCATGTCCCTGACCGGAAGCAGGCATTGAAGGAAATATGGCGCGTCTTGAAAGCGGATGGTGTCCTGTTTGCCGCCACTCTTGGTAAGGATCACATGCGCGAGATGTGGGATCAGCTCGAACATGTGGCTCGCATCAAAAGAGAGACGATCACTTCGGCCTTCACGTTCGAAAACGGGAAGGGACAATTGCAGGAATTTTTTCCGCGTGTGGAATTGTCCTGTTACGAGGATAACCTGCGGGTGACTGATATTTCTGCGATCACGGCATACATCCGCTCGATGACATCCACCGCAGAGTTTCAGGAAGATCAGTTTCGATCCGTCGAACGCGAATTCACCAAAGCGATGAGAAAGAACGGCGAGGTTTTCATTACGAAGGCTTCTGGGTTGTTTGAAGCGAGAAAATAAATCCTGAAGGGATGATAGGATTGTAACGACCGTATATACCCGAAATATCAATCCCGAAGGGATGGCATAATTTTGTAACACCCCTTCGGGGTTGAAATGCAAAATGCGAACCACGTTCTATAATCATTTCATCCCTTCGGGATTACCGTAACAGAAATTACCATTTACCAATCGCCAATTACGTATTACGCAGTACAAAATTTGGAGTAACCATGGACTGGAAAAACCAAGTCATCCTCGTCACCGGCGGCACAGGCTCGTTCGGCAAGAAGTTTACCGAGATCCTGCTGAAAGAGAAACAGCCGAAGAAGATCATCATCTTCAGCCGCGATGAGTTGAAACAGCACGAGATGCAGGTGATGGGATTCAACCAGCCGAACCTGCGCTACTTCATCGGCGACGTGCGCGACCGCGAGCGCCTCGTGCGCGCCCTGCACGGGGTGGACATCGTCGTCCATGCCGCGGCGCTCAAGCAGGTGCCTGCCTGCGAGTACAATCCGATGGAAGCCGTCAAGACCAACATCATCGGCACTTCCAACGTGCTCGAGGCCGCGCTCGACGCGGGCGTAAAAAAAGTCCTTGCCCTCAGCACCGACAAGGCGGTCAGCCCGGCGAATCTGTACGGCGGCACCAAGCTGGTGGCGGAAAAACTCGTCATCCAGTCCAACAACTACGCGGCGGGGTCGTCCACGCGCTACGCCTGTGTCCGCTACGGCAACGTTGTCGGCAGTCGCGGCTCGGTCGTGCCGCTCTTCCTCAAACAGCGCGCCAGCGGCAAGATCACCATCACCGATGACCGCATGACCCGTTTCTGGTTGTCGTTGGAGCAGGGCGTCCACTTTGTCATCAGTTGCATTGAAGAGATGCAAGGCGGCGAAGTCTTCGTGCCGAAGATTCCCAGCACCAAGGTCATTGACCTGGCGCGCGCCATCGCTCCTGATGCTCAAATTGACATCATCGGAATCCGTCCCGGCGAAAAACTGCACGAGGACCTGCTCTCCGAAGATGAAGCCCGTAATGCAGTCGAGCGTGAGACGATGTTTATCATCAAGCCGCCGGAAACACTTTGGAAGCGCGACATGCACTACGAAGGCAAACCCCTGCCCGAAGGTTTCTCGTACACCAGTGACAACAACACCGAATGGCTCGACCTCGACGGCATCAAAAAATTCATCGCGCCGTTCGAGGCGTTATACGCGCAGGGAAAGTTGGAAGGATGATGAGGTAGGCCGGTAGACAGGTTTTATCATTGCCTTCCATTCAGATTCTTTCTGAATTTTTCCTTGTTTCCATGTACCCATGTACCTGCGTACCTGTTTCCCTACTCCCCGCTAAACAACGGCAAATGCCCCAGCGAGAGGATGTGCGTCCACTGGGCGCGCTCGCCCTCGGTCAGGATGGCCGCCTCGACAACCACTTTCGCGCCGGCCTTGCCCATCAGCATCCGCATCCCCTGCAGGGTGGAGCCTGTGCTGATGACATCATCCACGAGCGCCACGTTTTTCCCCTTCATCATCGTGCGGTCTTTTTCGTCCAACACAAGCATCTGCGGTTGTCCGGTGGTGATGGACAGCGTCTCGGTAGTCAACGCCTCGCCCATATAGGGCTTGTACGTTTTTCGCAAAACAACGTAGGGCTTTTTCATTTCCACCGCCAGCGCGTAGGCCAGTGGGATGGACTTGGCCTCGGCAGTCACCAGCACATCAAATTTTATGCCTTTCAATTTTTTTGCCAGTTCGCGCGCACAGGCCTGCACGAGTTCCGTGTCGCCCAAAATGTTCAGGATGGCGATTTTTAATCCGGGCTTGATCTCGAACAAAGGGAGTTCGCGTTTCAGTCCGGCGATTTCGATGGCGTAGGTGGGTCGGGTCATGTGTTACTCACAGGGGGACGGTTTGCAATAGTTTATCACAAACAAATTTGGACGGGTATAATCTTATCATGCTACCCGACCTGCAACTTCAGGACACCGTCCGCATGAGGAAGCCTCACCCGTGCGGATCCGCCGAGTGGAAAGTGACGCGCCTCGGTGCGGACATCGGGCTGGAGTGCCTCGGCTGTGGGCGGCGCGTCATGCTCACCCGCCGCGAATTGATGCGCCGCGCCAAGACCATTACCCCGTCGGATTCGTCCGCCGGTTCTGACCGGGAAGCGAATCCAAAAAAATGAAAAAGCCTCACGTTCTGATCCTGTTCTCCGACACCGGGGGCGGGCATCGCAGCGCCAGCGAAGCCATCACCGAAGCCCTCGGCCTCGAATTCGGCGATGCCATTACCACCGAAATGGTGGACTTCTTCAAGGAGTATGCGCCGATCCCCTTCAACAGAATGCCCGAACTGTACCCGCAACTGGTCAAAGCGCCACAACTTTGGAAGGCGGGATTCTATGCCACCGATGGGCGGGCGCGGGCGCGCGTCATCAGCACCGCATTCTATCCTTATGCCCGCCGCGCCGCAAAAAAACTACTCAACAACCACCCCAGCGACATCATCGTCACCACACATCTCGCGGCAACTTCAGCCGGACTTTGGGCGCTGGGCAAGAATCGTACCCGCCGTTTTATTTCCGTTATCACCGACCCGGTTACCACGCACGCGCTGTGGTTCGATAAACGCGCCGACCTGATCCTCGTCCCCACGGAAATGGCGCGCGAGCGCGCCATCGCCTATCACATGCCTCCCGAAAAAGTGTACGTGGTCGGGCAACCGGTGGCGGACCGCTACTGCGCGCCGCCGGGCGACAAGTGTGCGTTGCGTAAAAAACTTGGCTGGCCTCAGGACAAGATGACTGTCCTGCTCATCGGCGGCGGCGAGGGGATGGGTCCCATCGCGCGTACCGCGGACGCCATCAACGAATCCGGCCTGAACCTGGGGCTGGTCGTCGTTGCCGGGCGGAACGAGCGCCTGAAAGCGAAACTCGAATCCCGCGACTGGAAAATTCCCGCGCGCGTCTACGGCTTTACGCGCGACCTGCCCGACTTCATGCGCGCCGCAGACGTGCTGGTGACCAAGGCCGGGCCGGGCACCATTGCCGAGTCTTTAATCGCCGGGCTTCCCATCATCCTGAATGCCCGCGTGCCCGGACAGGAGGATGGCAACGTCACCTACGTTGAAAAGGAACAGGTGGGTGTCTGGGCGCCTCGCACAGACCGCGTAGTGTGCACCCTCAAAAATTGGCTCGAAAATCCCGGGGAGCGCGAACTGTTTGCGAAAAACTGCCTGCGCGCCGCGCGTCCGCAGTCCGCAAGATTGATCGCGCGCTTCATCGGTTCACTAGTTGGTATTTGCCCCGAGCCGGAACTGGTAAACGGAAACCAACCAGGTTAATTCTTTGTGTCTGGAGGACTCCATGCGTTATGGATACAAAACACAAGCCCCAGTTTGGATATTTGGGCTTGCCTTGTTGATGGTTTCTTTATCCTGTAAAGCCAGCGCGCCTGATGAGCAGGCGGCCCCAACCCCTCGAATTATTTTACAACGACTGAGTGTTGCATTCCTGGGGCAGGATGATCATAAAGTCATCGGCAGTGGATGCCCCGGCATTGACGGAAAAGGGATGATTGTTGATTATCACCTGATTGTCAGTAATGTGGATGAAAGCAAAAGGGTGGGGCGCATCCTGGTGGCCGGGGATAATTCCACCCTTACTTGGGAATGGCCTTGTAGTAACGACTGGGCGCTTTCGGCAGCGAATTTGGGGAACGGAAATTGGGAAATATTCATTGCCCCTTCCCTTCCATCCAGGGTTTACACGGTCATATTCTTCTACCAGGATAATACCTTTGCCCTTGGGATGGGCGCTGTGCCTTGATGTTTCTGTTTTTTGTGAATTCACGCTTCGTTGTGCCGGGGCGTAGGAGCAGGGTAGTATAATCCCGCCCATGCCCATCCTCGACAAACACAGTCTCGACTTCATCAGCCGCAGTCCCGAACAGACGCGGCGCATCGGCATGCGTCTCGGCGGATTGCTCGCGGCTGGCGACCTGGTCTGTTTGCAGGGCGAACTGGGCGCGGGCAAGACCACCCTCGCGCAGGGCGTGGCGCAGGGTTGGGGCGCGCTCGATGCGGTCTCCAGCCCCACCTTCGTGCTGGTCAACGTCTACCGCCGCGCGGGGGACGCGCGATTTTTCCACATGGATGCCTATCGCATCGAATCCGCGCCCGAAGGCGAGGAACTCGATCTCGACGCCATGCTGGGCGAAGGGCCGTTGCTCATCGAATGGGCGGAACGTCTCGAAGGCATTTTGCCCGCCGAGCGAATGTGGATTCAACTGGAACACGTCAGCGAGGAACATCGCCAGATGCGCTGCGTGGCGTGCGGGGAGCGCTACGACGAACTCGTGGCCGAACTGCGCCAATCCATGTTTGGGGTGAGTTGATGTTACTCGCGGTTGACACCTCCACCGCCCAGTTGGGACTCGCGCTGTATGACGGCGCGACAGTCGCGGCCGAACTGATTTGGACCTCGCGCCAACGTCACACTGTGGAACTGGCCCCGGCTCTCGCGGGACTATTGGGCCGGGTCGGCCTGACGATGGGCGATATCTCCGCCCTGGGCGTTGCCATCGGCCCCGGCTCGTTCACCAGCCTGCGCGTGGGACTGGCCTTCGTGAAAGGCCTCGCCCTCGCGCGGCGGCTGCCCCTCATCGGCGTGCCGACTTTGGACGTGGTGGCCGCGTCGGCGCCGGTGCTGGGTTTTCCGCTGGCGGCGGTGATCCAGGCCGGGCGCGGGCGCATCGCCGTGGGCTGGTATCAACCTTCAGTAAGCGGGTGGCAGCCCGAAGGTCCCGCGCGAACGACGACGGTGGACGCGCTGGCCGAGTCCATCCAGCATCCCACCCAGGTGGTCGGCGAGTTGAGCGCCGAGGAACGTCAGCGGTTGGCGCGTAAACGCGTGAACGTCATTTTGGCCTCCCCCGCGCGGTCGGTGCGGCGTCCCGCCTTGCTGGCGGAGCTGGCCTGGGCGCGCCGGCAGTCCGGCCGCGTGGACGAGGCCGCCTCGCTCGCGCCCATTTATTTACACGTAGAAGGAGGCCCGCCATGATCGAGATACGACGCATGGAAATGAAGGACATTCCCGAGGTGGTGGAAATTGACCGCAGTTCATTTACCTTGCCGTGGACGGAGCGCTCCTATAAATATGAAGTGCAGGAAAACAGCGCGGCGCGTTGCTGGGTGACGATGATGGACGGGCGCGTGGCCTCGCTGCTGGTATTGTGGCTCATCGTGGACGAGGCGCACATCGCCACGATTGCCACGCATCCGCAGTTTCGACGGCGCGGATTTGCCAAGCGGATGCTGATCCAGTCGCTGGTTTCGGCGCGAGGCGAGGGGGCGCTCAAGTCCCTGCTGGAAGTACGCGCCCGCCATGTGATCGCACAGAAAATCTATTGCGACATCGGTTTTGTGGAAGTGGGCCGCCGCCCGATGTATTATCGCGATAACGGCGAGGACGCGGTGCTGATGACGATGGAAAATTTGGAAGCCTTGAAATATGCGGAGGGCGAATGAGCGCTGAAGAAACGTTGAAACAGATCGCAAGTGAGGTTTCGGTCTGCACGAGTTGCGTCCTGCGCAAGACGCGCAAGAAGTCGGTGCCGGGCGAGGGGCCCGCGAACAGCGAGATCATGTTCATTGGCGAAGGGCCGGGACAGACCGAAAACGAGCAGGGACGTCCGTTCGTGGGCGCGGCGGGACAGTTCCTGGATCAGTTGCTGGCACAGGCGGGGCTGAAACGCCCGGACGTGTGGATCGGCAACGTGGTGAAATGCCGCCCGCCCGATAACCGCGACCCAATGCCGGAGGAACTCGCGGCCTGCAACGTTTATCTCGAACGGCAGATCAACGCCATCAACCCGAGCATCATCGTCACGCTGGGACGCTTCTCGATGGGCAAGTTCATGCCGGGCGCGAAGATCAGCGCGGTGCATGGGCAGATGAGGAAGGTGGGCGAGCGCTTTGTGATTGCCATGTTCCATCCGGCCGCGGCCTTGCACCAGCCTCAACTCAAGACAACCATCCTGGCCGACTTCGCCAAACTGCCGCAACTACTGGAGGTGGCGCGCAGGGAACTGGCAAAGTCCGCGCCGGTTGCGGAGGAAGTGGAAGAACCGAAGGAAGAGCCGAAGCAGTTGAGTTTGTTTTAGAAAAATTCGATACCTGAACATCAGGCATCCCGAAATTACATAGGAAGGATAATGATTATGACTGTCAAAGATACTCTTATCAAGAAACTGCAAGACAAAACCGCCAACATTGCCATCCTCGGACTCGGCTATGTCGGCCTGCCGCTGGCCGTTGTATTCGGCGAGGCAGGCTTCAAAGTCACCGGCGTGGACCCGGACGCGCGCAAGATCGAGGCGCTCAAAAAGGGCGTGTCGTACATCCCCGATGTGAAGACCGAGGCCGTCGCCGCGCTGGTGAAGTCGGGTCATCTCAAAGCCACGACCGATTTCGCTGTCCTGAAAGATATGGACGCGGTCAGCATCTGCGTGCCGACGCCGCTCCGCAAGACCGGCGACCCGGACATGTCGTTCATCCAGTCCGCCACGGAGCAACTGGCGAAATACGTGCATAAGGGCATGGTCGTCGTGTTGGAGTCCACCACCTATCCGGGCACGACGCGGGAAGTTCTTTTGCCGAAACTTGGCACGGAGCATGGACTCGTCGTCGGCGAGGACTGGTTCCTGGCTTTCTCGCCTGAGCGCGTGGACCCCGGCCGCGAAGATTACACCACCATCAACACGCCCAAAGTGCTGGGCGGTATCACCGAGGCCTGCGGCGAAGTGGCCGCGGCCTGGTACGCGGGCGCCATCAAAACGGTGCACATGGTTTCATCCGCCGAAGCCGCGGAAATGGCGAAACTGCTGGAGAACACCTTCCGCATGATTAACATCGGCATGGTCAACGAACTGGCGATCATGTGCGAGCGCCTTGGCGTGGACGTGTGGGAAGTCATCGACGCGGCGGCCAGCAAACCGTTCGGCTTCATGAAGTTCACGCCCGGTCCCGGCCTCGGCGGTCACTGCATCCCAATTGATCCGCTGTATCTCTCATGGAAGATGAAATCGTTCAACTACAATGCGCGCTTCATCGAACTGGCGTCCGAGATCAACACCAACATGCCGCGTTACGTGGTCAGCCGCATGTTGGACGCGATGAATGACCGCGGCATTCTCCTCAAGGGCAGTCGCGTGCTCGTGCTGGGTGCGGCCTACAAACCCGATATTGACGACGTGCGCGAGTCTCCCTCCCTGGATGTGATCGGCCTGCTCCAGAAGAAAGGCGCGCTGGTGGAATATCACGACCCATATATCCCACACATCCATCACGAATACGACGGCTGGCAAATGGACAGCGTGAAGGATATGATGAAGGCCGTCAAGGAAGCCGACGCGGTAATCATCGTCACCAACCACAAAGTTTACGACTACGCCGCGATCATCAAAGAGGCGAAGTTTGTCTTTGACACGCGCAACGCGACCGGGAAGATTGCGAAGGGCAACGAGAAGGTGGTCAGGCTTTAATGTCGAAGGTCAAAAGTCAAAAGTCGAAGGTTGACTTTCGACCTTCGACTTTTGACTTGCAGCTAAAGGAGTAAGCATGGCTCATTATTTAGTCACCGGCGCGGCGGGATTTATCGGCGCCCGCACGTCTGAAATGCTCATCGGGCAGGGACACACTGTCGTAGGCGTGGACAACCTGAACGAGGCCTACGACATCCGTATCAAAGAATATCGCCTGCGGAAGTTGCAGGAGTTGAACGGCTTTGAGTTTGCCCGCGCCGACATCTCTGATCGCGAGATTCTCAATCGTCAATCGTCAATCGTAAATCGTAAATTTGACGCGGTCATCAACCTGGCCGCGTGGGCGGGCGTGCGCGCCAGCGTGAAAAATCCGTGGGTGTACGTTGAGTCCAATGTCATCGGCACGTTGAACATGCTGGAACTTTGCCGCCAAACGGGGACGAAAAAATTCCTGGTGGCTTCCACTTCGAGCATTTATGGGGAGAACCCTCCCTATCCAACACCCGAAACCGCCTCCAGCAGTGAGCCGCTCCAGCCTTACGCGGCCAGCAAAAAGGGCGCGGAGGCGATGGCGCATGCCTATCATCACCTCTATGACGTTGACGTGAGTGTGGTGCGCTTCTTCACTGTCTACGGACCGGCTGGACGCCCGGACCTGGCGATATTCCGCTTTGTAAAATGGATCAGCGAGGGCCAACCCGTGCGCGTCAACGGCGACGGCGAACAGTCGCGCGGCTTCACCTACATAGACGACATTGGGCGCGGTATCATCGCCGCCTTGAAACCGCTGGGTTACGAGATCATGAACCTTGGCGGGCATGAAGTGATCACGATCAACGACCTGATCAAGCTGGTAGAAGACGTGGTCGGCAAAAAAGCCATCGTTCAATACGGCCCGCCCGACCTGGCCGATATGCGCTCCAACTGGGCGGACGTGTCGAAGGCGCGTCAACTGCTCGGCTGGCAACCGCAGTTCACCCTGCGCAAGGGAATCGGAAAACTCGTCGAGTGGTATCGCGCCGAACGCGAGTGGGCGAAGGATATTATTACTGCGTAACCACTGCCCTGAGCGGAGGGTCGAGTAGGCATGCTTTTCGCCGTATCGAGACCCGAAGTCGAAGGGCAGGTACATGGAACAACACTTGCTCATGTGACCCGTCCTTCGACTGCGCTCGGCTGTCGCCTCGCTCCGCTCAGGACGGCGGTAACTCTAAACACCCAACCCACATTTCCCCATGACCTCCCCTGAACCCCCAAAACCCTCCTGGCGCGCGGACAACCTGCTCAAACGCGTCCTCCGCAACAGCGGAT
>CAYJLS010000019.1:0-36501 GCA_964371065.1 uncultured Anaerolineaceae bacterium
GCCGCCCAGCCTCCATCCTTGCGGACGGTTTCGGGCGAACAGGTCGCACAAGGTTCTTGCAGTGGAGTCAGTATAGCACATGGAAAAGGAACAGGCCAAGAATTTCTCCTCAGCCTGTTTCATCTTTCATCTTTCTTCTTTCATCTTTTCCCCTCACTCCTCCAGCGTACTAATATCTCCCTCCGGCAATCCCTGCGCGCGCGCTTTCAACACGCGCCGCATGATCTTGCCGCTGCGCGTCTTGGGGAGTTTATCCACGAACTTGACATCCTCGGGACGCGCGATGGGCCCCATGTGGGTGGACACGTGCTGGCGCAGTTCCTCGGCCAGTTCGGGTGAGGGGCTGAATCCCGAGCGCAACAGGACGAAGGTGTGGATCGCCTGTCCCTTGACCTCGTGCGGGAGTCCGATGGCCGCGGCTTCCGCGACCGCGGGATGGCTGACCAGCGCCGACTCCACCTCCGCGGTGCCGAGGCGGTGACCAGAGACTTTGAGCACATCGTCCGTGCGGCCGATGATCCAGAAGTAGCCGTCCGCGTCGCGCTTGGCTGAGTCGCCGGTCAAGTATTTGCCGGGGTATTTCGACCAGTATTGATTGACGTAGCGTTCGTCGTCGTTGTAAATCGTCCGCAACATGGCCGGCCATGGGCGGAGCAGGACGAGGTAGCCCTCCTCGTCGTCCGGGACGGGATTCCCCTGTTCGTCCACGATCTCCGCTTCCTGTCCGAAGAAGGGACGCGTGGCCGAACCCGGTTTGAGCGGCACGACCGGCGTGGGCGTGATTATGAACGTGCCGGTCTCGGTCTGCCACCAGGTATCAATGATCGGACAGCGTTCCTTGCCGATGACGCGGTGGTACCATCTCCACGCCTCGGGGTTGATCGGCTCACCGACTGTCCCCAGGATTCTCAAGGAGGACAGGTCGTGCTTGGCGGGCCAGGCCTCGCCGAAGCGCATCAGCCCGCGAATGGCGGTCGGCGCGGTGTACAGGATGGTGATGCCGTAGCGTTCGACGCATTGCCACCAGCGATTCGGATACGGGTAGGTCGGCCCGCCCTCGAACATGAAGGAGGTCGCACCCATGAGCAGCGGGCCGTAGACGATGTACGAGTGGCCCGTCACCCAGCCCGGATCCGCCGCACACCACCAGCGGTCCTCTTCGTTGATGTCGAAAACGTATTTGAGGGTCGAGTAAATCCCGACCATGTAACCGCCGTGCGTGTGGACGATGGCCTTGGGCTTGCCGGTCGAACCGCTGGTGTAGAGGATGTAGAGCGGGTCTTCCGCGTCCAGGACTTCGGTGGCGCACTTGCCGTTGGCGATGGGCAGGGTCAGCATGTCGTGATACCAGTGGTCGCGGCTCGTCTCCATCGGGACTTCGTGGCCGACCCGTTTGACGACGATCACATTCTCCACCGATGGGCAACGCTTGAGCGCCTCGTCCACGGTGCGCTTCAATTCTACGATCTTCCCGTTCTGATAACTGCCGTCCGCGGTGATGACCAGTTTCGACTGGCTGTCCTCGATGCGGCCCTGCAGTGCGTCCACCGAGAATCCGCCGAAGACCACAGAATGCACCGCGCCGATCTTGGCGCAGGCCAGCATGGCGAAGGCGATTTCGGGGATGCGTCCCATGTAGATCGTGACGCGGTCGCCTTTGGTCACGCCCATGGCTTTGATGATGTTCGCGAAGCGCGAGACTTCGCGGTTCATGGCGTAATACGAAAACGTGCGTTCGAGTTTGCCGTCTTCGCTTTCCCAGATCAGCGCCAGTTTATTTTTTCGATGCGTCTTGAGATGGCGGTCAATCGCGTTGTGGACGATGTTGACCTTCGCCCCCACGAACCATTTGAAGAAAGGCTTCTTTGAGTCGTCCAGAACCTTGTCCCACTTTTGGAACCATTCGAGTTCCTCGGCCTCTTTGGCCCAAAACCCTTCCAGGTCCTTCCCGGCGGACGCAGCCAGCGCGTCCCAGTCTTTCAGGCGCGCCTGTTGGACGGTTTCGGCGGACGGATAAAATACTTCGCCGCTCAATTGCTTGGCAGGTTTGACGGGCATGTTCTTTCTCCTTTGGCGGGAATAAATTTCCCCAACTATACAGACAAACGCCGCAAGGCGCAAGTGCCAGAATCGAAACTGCCGCCTGTTTCGAAGGCGGCAGTTTGCTATGAAAGGCGGAATTACTACGGTGTTGGGGCGGGCGGATTGAGCGCATCCTGCAGGGTGGGATCGAGCGGGACGCGTTCCTTCCAGTAGTCGAAGATTTCGATCAGCCCGTCTGCCTCGGCTTTGGCGCGCAGGTCTTCCAGCCACTTGCTGAAAGCGTTCTGCTTGGCCTGGTCGAACTGGTCGGCGGTCAGCGGACGATCTTCGTGGCCGATGACCTGGATGATGTGCCAGCCGAAATCAGTCTGGACGGGTTTGCCGATCTCGCCGACCTTCTGGCTGAAGGCGGCCTCTTCGAATGGGGGCACCATGGTACCTTTGCCGAACCAGCCCAGGTCGCCGCCCTTATCCTTATTGCTGGTATCCGTCGAGAGTTCGCTGGCGATGGCGGCGAAATCCTCGCCTTTGAGCAGGCGCTCGCGCACGCTGTTGGCGGTGGCTTCATCGGCTACCAGGATATGCCGCGCCCAAACCTGTTCATCGAAAGGTTTTATGTCCGCGGTGACGTAATCGAATATTTTGGAGCGCAGGAGATCGAATTTGACCAGGTCGCGGTAGTCCGCTTCGGTGAGTCCCAGCCCTGAAAACATTTCCATGTTTTGGGCGAAGTTTTCATCGAAGTCCGCCTGGGTGAGGGGAGTGGCTGTGGGCGCGGGAGTGGCAGTGGGTTCGGGGGTGGATGTCTGGGTGGAGGTGGGCGTCGCGCTGGGCGGCAAGGTGGCCGTCGGCTCGAGGGTCGCGGTCACGGTGGCGGTCTGGTCGAGGGTCGCGGACGCGGTGGCGGTGGTGGTTCGGTCGAGGGTCGCGGTGGGAAGCGGAGTCGCAGTCTCGGTCGCGGTCCCGGTCGGGGTCAGTTCGAGGGTGGCCGTCGGGGTGATGGTCACGATGGCGGCCTGTTCCGCGGAAATGGTCGGCAGGACGACTTCGGTGGGAGTGACGGTGGCAGTCGGTTCGCCGTTGGGGAAAAAGCCAAAGGCCGATTGGAGGCGATCCTGGGTCTCCTCGTCGCTGACGGTGATGCCAAGTTTTGCCGCCTCATTGCGGAGCAGGATTTCGTTGATCATCGAGTCGATCACACTCTGTCCGAGGGATTCGGCGCTCGCGTCGGAGAGTTGGGATTCGAACTGTTGCAGTTGGGCGGTGAAGTCCATGCCAAACATCTGGGCGAACTGGGTATACTGCATGTACTGGTTGATGATCTGCTGGCGTTGCAAGCGGACGCGCGCCTGGAACTGCGCGGTGGTGATCTTCTCTTCGCCTACGCGGGCCACGGGCTGGCGTGGTTCCAGGTAAGCGCTTTTGAGCAGGCTGTAACCGATCATGCCAAGCACGATTACAACCACTGCCGCGGCTATGATAATAATCATCCTGGTTTGGCGGCGTTCCCGCTCGAGGCGGGCGAGGTGCTTTTTGGTGAGCGCTTTTGCTTTGGTGGATTTGGTTGCCATAGGTTTCCTTCGCGCGAAAAAACAGGGCATGGATTTGCGCCCATGCCCCGGCCATCGCGGGACTTGTTAGCGGTTATCGTCCAAAAGGCGGCCCGTGAAGGGTAGCAGGGCGATAAAGCGGGACTGCTTGATGGCGCCGGCCAGCACGCGCTGGTGACGGGCGCAGGTGCCGGTCTGGCGGCGCGGGCGGATCTTGCCCTCGTCGGTGACGAAGCGCCTGAGCAGGTCCATTTTTTTGTAGTCAATCGTCAGTTGCTTGTCAGCGCAAAACTGACAGAATTTGGGGCGGGTGTAGTAACGGCGTTCGCCTCCCTCGCCGTCCGTTCCTCCGCCGCCTCTGTTGCGTTCTTCAGCCATGATTCTTCTCCAATTTTACTAGAACGGAAATTCGTTATCCGTCGCGGGTGGTTCGGTCTCTTCGCTGGCCGCCGGTGCGGCCTCTTGCGTGTGGCCGCCTTCGCGGCGCTCGCTCAAGAAGGTCATCTCGTTGGCGACAATCTCCACACTGGAATGCTTCACGCCTTCCTTGTCGTCCCAGCGGCGGGTCTGCAGGCGGCCTTCGATGTAGACCTGTTGTCCCTTGCTGAGGTATTGCTTGCAGGTTTCCGCCAGGTTGCTCCAGGCTA
This sequence comes from uncultured Anaerolineaceae bacterium, assembly GCA_964371065.1. Classification (GTDB taxonomy): domain Bacteria; phylum Chloroflexota; class Anaerolineae; order Anaerolineales; family Villigracilaceae; genus Denitrolinea. The sequence continues at coordinate 4,241 of CAYJLS010000019.1, forward strand.
CGATGTTGAACCATTCGGTCTCGGTGTGCCGCTCGCCGTCGCCGGAGTTCCAGGAACGGCTGACAGCCACCGTGAAGGTGGTGACAGGCTTGCCCGAAGGGGTGTAGCGCATTTCGGGATCCCGGCCCAGGTGGCCGATGATCATGACTTTGTTTAAGCCTCGGCTCATGTCAATCTCCTTGGTAACCGAATCCGAAAAAATTACTCGACCACACTGAGCATGTGTCGCATGACCGGTTCGAGGAAACGCAGATTGCGTTCCAGTTCAGCGGTGGCCTTGTTCGGCAGGGTGAAGTTCAGCAGAACGTACAGTCCATCGCGTTGTTTGCGGATACTGTATGCCAGGCGGCGCTTGCCCCAGGCATCCACTTTGTCCACGTTACCGCCGGAATCGCCGATCCAAGCCTTGACCTTTTCGACGACGCCGTTAAACGCGGTCTCGTCCAGGTCGGGCTGAATAATGCAAACCAGTTCGTATTTACGCATTGGGAAAACCTCCTTTCCACGGGTTTGCTCCCATGCGCGCCGTAGGCGGGCTGGGAGCGGAAGGAGACACAGGTTGTGTCTTGATCGGGCGGTAGTTTACCCTAAAGAAGGGTAATTGGGAAGGCATCGCAAAAATCTCGTACCGTACAAATTCTCAACGCGAATGCCACGAATTAGCGAATGCTACGAATTTTTTTAAATCACATTCGTGAAATTTGCCGATTGGCGCAATTCGCGTTAAGGATGGCAGGCCATTGTCTCGTGTTATTTGACATAGATCGGATTGCTGAAGATCCAGCCGCGCCGCGCGCCCAAATAGCGGCGGTAGACTTCCAACCGATAGGCTCCCGCCTCGGTGACGGTGTGCGCGCAGTTCTCCGCCCGCTTCCATGCCTGGACCTTTTGCCCGTTTCGCAGTAAGACGATTTCCGCGGCGGCTGGAAGTTTGACCTGCAACGTGACGCCGCCTGCCAGCGGGACTTCCTCGCCCATGACGGCCTCCTGCTCGCGTCCCTGCGCGCCAAAGCGGAAGCCGCGCGTCGGCGCGATCAGGTCGAAGCCCACCCAGCCGCGGCCGAGTCCCAGGGACGCGAGCACCTGCTCGATTCTCTCGGACGAAGGGACGGGTCCGCGCCTGAGTTGGTCGCCGATATTGAATCGGAATTGCGGCAATACATCGCTAGCGCGAACCAGTTCGATGATATTACGTTGATGGCGGTAAGGAGAGAGAAAGGAAGACCATCCACGAATAAAACCACGAATTCTCGAATAAGCTCGATCGGCGTTCGTTTACACTTTCGCCGCACTGCGTTCGGTGCAGTGCAGATGTTCGTGAAAATTCGTGGACGGTTTTTCTCGGAGCATGTCTCCCTACCACATTCCCCTTCCCTCTAATACAAGCAAAAGGTTTATAATTGTCGCTGGAGGTTCTTATGACCCTTACAGAACAAATTCAGACGCAAGTAAAAGCGCTCCCGCCCGAAAAACAAAGCGAAGTGCTTGACTTCGTCGCGTTCCTTCGACAACGCACTGACTTATCCCGCCCCGCAATGCGGCGTTCATTAAAGCAACACGTTGCCTTCGGCTCGTGGAAAAACCGCAGGATTGACGCTCTAAAATATCAACAGGATTTGCGCGCAGAGTGGGATAGATGATGATCGCGGTTTTTGATACGAACATTCTGATCGACTCGCTCAACGGTGTGGCTGATGCTGATGCCGAATATGCGCGCTATGAACGAGTCTCAGTAGATGAAAATTGACGATTGAAATCGTCACTACATGGCTTGCGTTTCCTCCACGTAGTAATGACTTTAGTCACCCGTCTGACGCCAGGAAGCGCCGCTATAGCGCAATTTTTCATCTACTGAGTCTTGATTAGCCGCATTACCTGGATGGTCGGCGAGAAGGGTGACGATACGCAATTGCGCGATTATTTGGAGACGCATTTCGAGGTAGTTCCGCTTGATTTATCCATTGCCGAAACCGCGGTTCAATTGCGTCGCGCTCATCGAATTCGCCTTCCAGATGCCATCATTTGGGCGACGGCAAAAGTCTATGAGGCGGTTCTGGTGACTCGCAATACAAAGGACTTCAACCCCAAACTCGATGGAATTCGCGTTCCTTACGAAATTTAAGAGAACAAGCTTTCCTCCTTCCCCATTCCTCTCGCCTCTGATACAATATCCCTCGCACGCCGAACGCTTCGTTTTTCCAAAAAGAAACCCTCGGCCCTCCCCGTCGGGGGTTTTTGTGTGTCCTGTGAGTGTCACGTGCCAGGTGTCAGGTGTCAGGCCAAACCTAGATCATCCGAATATCGAATATCGAATATCGAATTTCCAGTAGTGAATATTGAACCATCCAACTACGTAACCATCCAACTACGTAACTATCAAACTACGTAACTATCAAACTACGTAACTATCAAACTACGTAACTACCTAACGAGAATCAACTATGCTCATCGAACGAAAAGAACTCCGCAACATCGCCATCATCGCCCATGTGGATCACGGCAAGACCACCCTCGTGGACGGCCTCCTGCGCCAGTCGCATACTTTCCGCGACAACCAGCAGGTGGCCGAGCGCGTCATGGATTCCAACGACCTCGAACGCGAGCGCGGCATCACCATCCTCGCCAAGAACACCGCCATCCATTTGCCCGATCCCGCCACGGGACAGGAAGTCAAGATCAACATCGTGGACACGCCCGGCCACGCCGATTTTGGCGGCGAGGTCGAGCGCGTCATGAACATGGTGGACGGCGTCCTGCTTCTCGTGGACGCGGCCGAAGGCCCCATGCCGCAGACCCGCTTCGTGCTAAAGAAGGCGCTCCAGATGGGACACAAAGCCATCGTGGTCATTAACAAAGTGGATCGCAAGGACGCCGAACCCGCGCGTGTCTTGAACGATACTTTTGACTTATTCATCGAACTGGGCGCGACCGACCGACAAGCCGACTTCCCCGTCGTCTACGCGGTCGCCACCTCGCAACGCGCGGGACTTACGCCGGATCTGGGACCCGATCTGAGTCCTCTGTTCGACGTGATCCTGCGCCACATCCCCGCCCCCAAAGTGGATCCCGAAGCCCCGCTCCAACTTTTGGTCACCGCCCTCGGTTACGATGATTACCGCGGTGTCACTGCGGTCGGGCGCGTCCACGCCGGCACGATCAAAGCGGGACAAAAACTGGCGCGTCTCACCGCCGACGGCAAGAACCTGCCCGAAACGGCGCGCTACCTATACACGTTCCAGGGATTGAACAAGGTTGAAGTGGACGAAGTCAAAGCGGGCGACATTGTCTCGCTCGCCGGGCTGGAAGGCATCGGCATCGGCGAGACGCTGGCCGACCCCGCCAACCCCGTCGCGTTGCCCACCATCAAAGTGGAGGAACCCACCGTCCGCATGACGTTTGGCGTCAACACCTCGCCGTTCACGGGACGCGAGGGCAAGTGGAGCACCTCCCGAAAGTTGCGCGAACGCCTGATGGACGAACTCCGCACCAACGTCGCCTTGCGCGTCGAAGAGACCGAATCCGCCGAGAATTTCCTCGTCAGCGGACGCGGCGAATTGCACCTCGGCATTCTCATCGAAACCATGCGCCGCGAAGGTTACGAGTTCCAAGTCTCACGCCCCGAAGTCATTTTCCACAAGGCCGAGGACGGCTCTGTGCTTGAACCATACGAGGAAGTCCACGTGGAGACCAGCAACGACACCGTCGGCGTGGTCGTGGAAATGCTCGGCAGCCGCCGCGGCAAAATGATGGAGATGCACGACACGGGTCAAGGCACGACGCGCATGGTCTTCATCGCCCCCACGCGCGGCCTGCTTGGATTCCGCTACCAGTTCCTCACCTCCACGCGCGGCGAGGGCGCCATGCACACCATCTTCCACGGCTACGATGAGATGGCTGGCTCGATGTCCGCGCGCACCACAGGCTCCATCGTCGCCATGGAAGCCGGCTCTACCACCGCTTTCGCGCTTCAGAATGCCGAAGTGCGCGGCGCGCTCTTCGTCGGTCCCGGCGTGGACGTGTACGAGGGCATGGTCATCGGCGAGAATGCGCGCGGCTCCGACCTGCCGATCAACGTCTGCAAAAAGAAGCATCTCACCAACATGCGTTCCTCGCGCGGCGACATGGAAATCCGCCTGACGCCCCCGCGTTCGATGTCGCTGGACGAGGCCGTGGAATACCTCTCCGACGATGAACTGCTCGAAGTCACGCCTGAATCATATCGCATTCGCAAGCGCATCCTCAAAACCGACGAGCGCGGCAAGCAGACCAAGAAGGCGAAAGAGTTGTTGGAAGAGTAAACGCAAAAACCAGGTTTCCTGCGCCCCTGTGGAGTTCGAGAAACCTGGTTTTGCGTTAGTGCGTGTTGCGTAATGAAAACGCGACTTTCATTTTGACAGCCGCGTTTTTGATTCCGTCATTGCGAGCCACTGTCCTGAGCGGAGCGTAGCGCAGTCGAAGGACAGTGGCGAAGCAATCTCCAGTCTGATAGCGATGGCTTCTCTCGCTTGAGAATTTACTGGCACGAAAACGAAATCGTCCCGCCCAGCGCCTCGCCCGCGGCGTTATACGCGGAGACGCGGTAACTATAAGTCACCGCCGCGCCCCCGGCGAACAGGTCCGTGTAGGCGGTCGTGTTGGCGGGCAATTCCACCACCAGCGCGCCGTCGCGATAGACGCGGAAGCCGGTCTCGTTGTTGGAGCGGTCATTCCACGCCAGGATGGTGGTGATGTCGCTATTGATCCCGTTGAAGGCGCAGGAGTATTGATACGCCAGTCCCGTCGGCGCCTGGAGCGCGCCCGCGGCAGATGTGGGCGCGGAGGGCGTGGTCACCGGCAGGAGATTGGTATTCCCAAACGCGTTCGACATGTCAGCAGGCACCCAGCAGGTATTCGATTTGCCGATTTCGGTGACGACCCAGTATTTGTTGTCGGCGGTACGCGCGATCATTTGATAGTTGGTTCCCGGCACCAGCACGATCACGATCACAAAGTTCAAGCCCGGCCCTTCGCGGCAATTCGTGTTCGAGTCCACGGTCAGGAGGGTGGCGCCCGGCGTTCCCGCTGTCCCGGTCGGTGTCGCGTTTGGCTGGATGGTGGGCGTGGCTTCCGATGAAGTCGGCGAAGCCAGCGGCGTTTTCGTCGCGCCCAGGGTCGGCGAGGCCAGCGGGACGGGATTCTCCGCGGCAATCGCGGTCAAGGTCTGCGCGACCACGGTGGCGGCCTGTTGCTCGATCGTGAGGCCGGAGTCTTGCGCGCTGGGGAAGTTGCAGGCAGAAAGCGCAATCACAAGCACGGCGAAAACAGCGATTATTTTTTTCATTTCGTCATTCCTTGATCTGTGTTTTGGGTCGCTCCATTTCGAACACGTCCGTCACACGCACGTAGCCGCCGCCTGCAAGTCGCCCCACCGGTTTGAGCGCGGCCAGGTTGATTTTATCACCGCCTACCAGCACGCGCTCGTCCACGTGGATATGCAGGACTTCCCCGATGACGAGGCTTCCGCCTCCCGGCCCGGAACCGATCTCGACGATCTGGCGGACGCGGCACTCGAAGTGCACGGGGCTTTCGCGGACCCTGGGCGGGCGCACCGTTATGGACGGTTCCGCCGTCACCCGCGCGAATTCGAACTCGTTCACGCCCGGCGGCGCTTCCACCGACGAAAGATTCATCGCCTCGGCCAATTCCTCGGTGACGATGTTGACCACAAACTCGCCCGTCGCACGGACGTTGTTCAGCGTGTCTTTGGTCTTCCCGTCCGCCCCGCGGATCATGGGACAGAAGACCACCGTCGGCGGGTTGGAGCAGACCGCGTTGAAGAACGAAAACGGGGCCAGGTTCGGGCGGCCGCGTTCATCCAGAGACGAGATCCAGCCGATCGGTCGGGGAAGAATCGAACCGGTCATCAATTTATAGACGGAGGAATGCGGGATTTCGTTCGGGTTGATTTCCATGTTCCAATTTTCTCCCCTCTCCTTTCAGGAGAGGGGCAGGGGATGAGGTCTACTCTCCATCTCCCTCCAGCCAGGATTCCATGTACGGTTTCTCCAGCGCGGCGGCTTGTTTGGTGAGTTGTAGTGGATTGAAGGTATCCACCATTACAGCCAGTTCGGCGGTTTCCTTCTTTCCAATCGAGGCTTCCGTCATCCCGGGTTGCGGCCCGTGCGATAGGCCGAACGGATGCAGGCTGATGTCGCAACGGTCAATGCCTTTGCGGCTCATGAAGTTGCCTTCCGCGTAGTACAACACCTCGTCGGACTGGACGTTGGAGTGATTATACGGCGCGGGGATGCTTTCGGGATGATAGTCGAACAGGCGCGGCACGAACGAGCAGACAACGAAGTTGCGCGCCTCGAAGGTCTGGTGGACGGGCGGGGGTTGGTGGATGCGCCCGGTGATCGGCTCGAAATCTTCAATGTTGAAGATCCACGGATAGAGGTAACCGTCCCAGCCGACCACGTCGAAGGGATGATAGTCGAGCACGTGGCGGGTGAGCCGGTCGCGGACTTTGATCCGCACATCGAATTCGCCGCGTTCGGTGTGAGTCTCCAGTTCTGCGGGGACGCGGATGTCGCGTTCGCAATAGGGCGAGTACTCGAGCAGTTGTCCGTACTCGTTGCGATAACGTTTGGGCGGCGCGACCTGCGAGGGACATTCGATGGTGAAGAAGCGCGCTTCGCCGTCGAGGCGCATTTGCCACGTCACCGCGAAGGGGATGACGATGTAATCGCCCTTGCGGAAGGGCAGGTTGCCGAATTGGCTCTTGAGCACGCCGCTCCCCTCGTGCGCGAACCAGACTTCGTAGGCTTGCGAGTTGCGGTAGAAGTAGTCCATGCTTTGGGTCGGGCGCGCCACGCCGAGGATCACGTCGCGGTTGCCGAGCAGGGGAATCCGCGCGGACACAGGATCCGCCCCAACCGGCGCGTGAAGCGTCGCCAGGGCGCGGTGGCGGATCGGGCCGAAGTCCACATATTCGGGCAGGACGGGCCCAAGGTCCTCCGTCTTCGTCACGCGCGGCGGCAGGAAGTGGTGGTAGAGGATGGATTGGATGGAGGAGAAGCCCTCCAGTCCCATCAGTTCCTCGCGGTAAAGTTTGCCGTTCGGCTTTTTGAACTGCGTGTGGCGTTTGTGCGGAATCTGTCCGAGTTTGTGATAGAAGGGCATGGCGTCTATCTCCGTCGAATGGCCGTATCCGAGAAGGTCCGGTAGATTTGCGGGCCAAGCGCCAGCGCCTGCTTCAACGCCGATTCGGCTTCGCTCATCAACCGCTCGGCGCTGAGGGTTGGTCCGCCTGCGTGGCTGGACAGTCCGATGCAAATGGTGACGCGGGTGGAATAACCAAGCGGGGTGTTTTGTGTTCCCAGTGTGATTCGCAGGAGACGGTCACAGACCGCGCGGGCGCTCGTTTCATTGACGTTCGGTAAAAGTATGGCGAATTCATTCCCAATGCGGGCGGGGACGTCGGCCTGGCGCAGGCGCATGTTCAACATGGTTGCCAGCGCGATGGGAGCGTTTTCCACTTCGGTCTGTGTGGGGTTAATGAGCGCCAACCCAAGGCGCAAAAGCGATAGCGGGCTGGGGTAGCGTTGGGAGCGGGCTACTTCGTAATCCATCAGCGTCTTGAAGACACTCTCATCGTAAATTTCGCTTTGGTTGGAAAGTTGTCGTAACATGCGATATTCTCTCTTACGTGTGACTGCACTGCAAAAACCTTTTTCACCGCGAAGGCCGCAAAGAACGCGAAGAAAAACCTAAGAATTTAAATATCCGCGTTGGGAATCTGCAAGAAAACCTTCGCGATTTTAAACTTTCCTTCGCGGCCTTCGCATCTTCGCGGTGAGATTGCCTTTTTGCGGTGGACACGTGCGCAAATGAAAAGTTACGGCGCGATGGCGATGGACTGGATCAACGCGTCGAGTGTCCCCAGCGCGGGGTTGAAACTTTCGGGCGCGGCGGTGTCGAGCAGGTTGACCACGGCGGGGTAATACGCGTTGAGCGCGTTCTGGTCGTCGAAACCGGGGAAGGGGATTCCGCCTGCCGGGACGACGGTTTCAGGATTCTCGTTGAATGCCAGCAGGGGGTGCGAGGCAGGCAGGATGGCGATGATGTAATATTTCCCGTCGCTCGTCAAACCCTGGAATTGGTAGAACAAATCCCTGTTATTGACGGTGGTGTAAGACTGGGCGTATTCGGTGAGGAAGCGCACCCCCGAACCGTTTTGGAACTGGACGGTTTTTATCTGCGCGGCGAATATCTGTCCCGCGTTGAAAAACGGGATCGTCGGCAGGTTTTCGGCAGTCGGTGCGGCCGCCCCGCTGAGGATGGCTTGCAGGCGCGCGATGCTCCTGCTCGCGGCCTCGTTGACCGCCGCATATTCCTGCGCCGGGTAGACGAGCATCTGCGGCCTGTGGAACGTGTCGTATAACGGGTAACCATCCAGCTCGAATTTAATATATTCGGGCGCAACGTCCCAGCCGGGGCCATCCGGGACGCCGATCACTGCGGGCGCCGTCCCAGATAGCGCGGTGGAGGCCAGTCCCTGCGGCAGGACGAAGCTCACATTTCCATAGGAGACCGCGGTCCCGTTCGGTTGCGCGGTGGGCGGGAGAGGCGGCTCGGTGGATGTGCCGGCGACCGGCGGCGCGACTACGGTCAGCGCTTCGATGGTCATGGCGACAATCGTTTCCACACCCGGGCCTGCAGGCGCGGTGGGTTGGCCAATCGGAGCGCAGGCCATGACAATCAAAAAGATGATCACAATAGGTAGAAGTTTTTTCATGGGGTGTCCCTTCCGATGGTGTTCCGCAAAATTCCAATCCGTTCCACTGCCAATTCTACAACATCTCCGGGTTGCAACCACGGTCCCAGACCTTTGGTCAGTTCGAGCAGGCAACCCGTTCCCACCGTCCCGGAGCCGATCACATCGCCGGGATAAAGCATGGCCGATTGCGAGGCGCGCGCGATGATCTCGCCGAACGACCAGAAGATGTCCTTCAAATTTCCCCTGGACATTTCCACGCCGTTGACTTTCGCCGCCAGCGCGAGATCGTACACGCCCGGGCGTCCCGCCGTTTTATCGGCCAGCGCCTCGCGCGTGACGATGAGCGGCCCCAGCGACGAGGCGAAGTCCTTCCCTTTGGCGGGACCCAGTCCCACCTTCATCTCCGCGCGTTGCACGTCCCGCGCCGACCAGTCGTTGAAAATGGTGTAGCCGAAGATGTGATTCTCTGCTTCGTCAGCCTGGATGTTCATGCCTGCCTTGCCGATGACGACCGCGATCTCCAGTTCATAATCCAGCGCGGACGTGTACGGCGGATAGGGAATCTCCTCGTCTGGCCCAAAGATGCTGTGCGGATTGGTGTAGTAGAAAACGGGAAACTGGTACCACCCTTCTGGAACGTCGCGCCCGCGGTTTTTGTTCGCGGCCTTCACGTGTTGCTCGAAAGCGTACGCGTCGCGCAGGGTGGTGGGATGGAGGGGCGCATGGAGTCTCACCCCTGACCTCACCCCCGACCCCTCTCCCAAAGGGAGAGGGGAGTTGGCCGCCGCTTCGATCACGGCGCGCATGTCGGGATACGGCAACGGGTAGTACAACCCGTCCTTGAAAAGAGCAGGCTGAGGGTCGGAGTGAGGCGAAGAGGAGATGGTGGCAAAATACATTAGTTATCAGTCAACAGTTTTCAGTCATCAGTGTCCCTTCGTTGGACTGGTCACTGATGACTGATCACTGAACACTAGAGGTTCCCACGGCGTTCCTGTTCCAGTTCAATCGACTCGAACAGCGCCTTGAAGTTGCCCTTGCCGAAACTCTGCGAACCGTGGCGTTCGATGATCTCGACGAACATGGTGGGACGGTCTTGAATGGGACGCGTGAAGATTTGCAGGAGATAGCCCTCATCGTCGCGGTCCACGAGGATGCCGAGTTCCTGGATGGCCTTGTAATCCTCGTTGATCTTGCCGACGCGCTCGGGCAGTATTTCGTAATAGGTATCGGGCACGCGCAGGAATTCGATCCCATTATCGCGCAGTTTGCGGACGGCGGTGAGGATGTCACCGGTGATGAGCGCCACGTGTTGCGCGCCGGGCGTGAGATAGTAATCGAGATATTCCTCGATCTGGCTTTTCTTGCGTCCCTCGGCGGGTTCGTTGATCGGGAACTTGACGCGTCCGTTGCCGTTCTGCACCACCTTGGACATGAGCGCGGAATATTCGGTGGAGATGTCCTTGTCGTCGAAGTGACGCAGGAGGCGGAAGCCCATCACCTGGTGGTAAAAATCCACCCACTGATTCATCTTGCCAAGTTGCACGTTGCCCACGATATGATCCACCGCGGCCAGCCCCACGGAATTGGCCGGCTTGTCTTTGATGGGGCGATAAGTGGGGGCGAAGACTCCCTTGTAATCGGCGCGGTCTACGAAGACGTGCAGGGTCTCGCCGTAGGTGTGGATGGCGGACGTGCGGAAGATACCGTAGTCATCCTTCTCCTCGCGCGGACCCCAGGCGGACTTGCCGCCGCGCGCGGTGGTCTCCTTCCAAGCTTTCTCCACATCGTCCACTTCCAGCGCGATGACCTTCACTCCGTCCCCGTGAAGCATGTGATGCGCGGCGATCTCGCTGGACGGGGAGTAGGCCGCCGAGACGACGAAGCGCGCCTGTCCCGCTTGCAGGACGTACGACGCGAATTGGCGATTGCCCGTCTCGAGTCCAGAGTACGCGACGGGCGTGAAGCCGAATCCCTTCCACCAGTAATACATGGCGTGTTTGGCGTTGCCCACGTAAAAGTGGATGTGGTCAACGGCTTTGATTTGCAGGAAGTCGCCTTCCTCGGTGATAGTTCGTTTATCGGTTTGAGCAGGTGCGGTCATTTCTAAAACTCCTTTGGCTGGTCTGGACAGATTTTACGATAAAAGTTGTCCGATTGCAAATAAAAAACCCAGGTTTCCGCCGAAGGCGAGAAATCTGGGTTTGGTTGCTTTCATTTGACCCGCGCCACTTTCCCGTCCGTCATCTTCTGCAGATCCTCGGTCCTCAACTCGAAGATGGCGTTCGGCGTCCCGGCGGCGGCCCAGATGGTTGGATATTGCAGGAAGTCTTCGTCGAGATAGGTTTCCATTTTTTGAGCGTGACCGATGGGCGGGACGCCGCCGATGGCGAAACCCGTCGCCGTGCGGACGAAATCTGCGTCGGCGCGGGCGATGGGTTCGTCCGCGTACGCGGCGATGCGCTTCTCGTCCACGCGGTTCGCGCCGCTGGTCAACACCAAAATCGGTTTGCCGCTGGTTTTCCCGCGGAAGATCAGCGACTTGACGATCTGTCCCAGTTCGCAACCGGCGCGTTCGGCGGCCTCCTGCGCGGTGCGCGTCGATTCGGCGTGCTCGATCACGGTATAGTCATAGCCGAGCGAACGCAGGGCATCCTGAATTTTTTGGGCGGTGGGGGAGAGAGGCATAGGAAAAGATGAAAGATGAAAGATGAAGTATTTGCCTGATTATAACAGGGGCGCGTGATGTACAATCAAGGCATGGCTGACCCGCAAAGAATCATCTATCAAACCGAAGCGGATCGCTACGAAGCCTTGATCGCACGCGAAGACCATCAGGGAAATATCCTGCGGACGCTTGAGCGGATCGTCCCCGATCTCGCGCATCGCCGCGTTCTGGACCTCGGGGCTGGCACCGGACGACTGGCGCGTTTGCTCGCCCCGCGCGTCCACTACGTGCGCGCCTTCGACGAAGCCGAGGAGATGCTGCGTGTCTGCCGCGACAAACTGTCCGCAACGGGACTCGCCAACTGGTCCGCGGACGTGGCGGATCACCGTCACCTGCCCGTGGAGGATGCGTCCGCCGACCTCGTCGTCTCCGGCTGGAGCGTCAGTTACCTCGCGGTTTGGGGATCCGAGAATTGGCGCGAAAAACTGTCAGATTGGATGGGGGAGATGAAACGCGTCCTTCGCCCGAACAGCCCCGTCGTTCTGTTCGAGACACTCGGCACGGGACACGAGTCGCCTGTCCAGGTCCCGCATCTCGCCAATTTCTATCCCTGGCTCGATGAGGTTGGATTCCAAAACACGTGGATCCGCACCGATTACAAATTCGAATCGCTGGAGGAGGCAGAACGTCTCGCGCGCTTTTTCTTCGGCGATGAGATGGGGGACAACGTGCTGAAAAATAATTGGGTCATCCTGCCTGAATGCACGGGCGTGTGGTGGCGATTGATATAACCAGACTTCCGAAGTCTCCGAGACTTCGGAAGTCTGGTTATCCTACTCTCTATTCTCTACTCACTACTCTCTTTTCTTGAATCCGTTCTTCGCGGCCATCACCAATCCAATTACCATCAGGAAGATGCTCGCGCCCGCGAACGTCCACTTGACCATCGTGAAGATCGTCGTCAGCCAGGCGATCACCGTCAGTTGCGCGGGGAAGGTCGAGAGCAGGGTGACGATGCCGAGATTTTCCAGCATGTCGAACAGCCAAATGCCGAGAGGTATCACGTTCCATTTCTGCATTTTGCTATCGGGCTTGAAGCCGCGCTGGAACAGCCACGAGATGAACAGGCCGAACGCCAGCATGTAAATGACGGGGTAGAGGATGTCCACTGTCAATTCTACATTGCGGTAGAATGGCCGCCCGTACTCGCCATAGGACTCGACCATCGCGAACAATTTTGCAGGCGTGGAAAAGAATTGCAAGTCCATGGGTTGCTGTGTGCCTGTGCCGTCTTTCAACAGCCCGCCGATCAGCGGCATGACGAAGCCCATGAAGAAACCGTCCAGCGCCATCAGCGCGAACACCAGCCAGCCTTTGGCCCACGAATGGAATTTGCGCGAAAGTTTTTGCAACATAGCTCCTCCAATAAGTTGGTTTGCAATCAAAACACCGCGCCTTTGGCGAGGATGCGTCGCACCCCGCCCGACGCGAATCTCCTCCCTGATGGGTGCGACGCATTCGCGCGGGTATAATCCCGCCGATGCTCAACTATCGAATCGAAGGCCACGGCCCTCTGCTCGTCCTTTTACACGGATTTGGAATCTCGTTCAACATTTGGAGCGGACTGATTCCCCTCCTGCGCGACCAACTCACGCTGGTGACGGTGGAACTGCCCGGCATCGGATGTTCGCCCCTCCCGCCTCCCACCGGACCTTATCCTGCCGCGGCCGCCGACGCGTTGGACTCCCTCCGAGATTCCCTCGCCATCCCGCGCTGGAGCGTGCTCGGGTATTCGTCAGGGACGCGCGTCGCGGAGGCCTACCTGCAATCCTATGCGGAGCGCGTCGAGCGCGCCGTCTTCCTTTGTCCCGCGCTCACCTTGCCGGTCAAAGCCGCGGGACTGCGCGCGGGCATCCAATTGGACCGGCGATTTCCGCAACTGGGGAACTGGGTTCTATCGGGCGCGCGTGTTCGTTTCCTGATTAGCCTGCTTGGGTTCAATATGCATCCCAATCGCTTCGTGGGCGCGTGGTACACAGAGATCACCTCTCAACCTATCGAAGTGCTCAGGGCCACCCTGCGCTCCATACCTGACGGCGGCGCGCGTCCCTTTGACTTTCCCAATGTCCCCTCCCTCTTTGTCTGGGGCCGCGAGGACCTCATCACCGCCACGCCGCGCGAACCATCCACGCGCGACGCACTGATCCACGCCACGCACGCCGCTCCGCAGACCAGCGCGCACTCAGTGGCGGAGGTGGTCTTGCCGTTTTTACGGTAGAGCGAGATACTATCTCGCCTTACTCAAACACCGCTTCGGCTTTCCCCGCCAGTGTATCTTCAATTCTTTTCTTGTGATGGCCGAGCATTTCCATTCCCTCCATCTCTTTCAACGAAAAATAACCGAAGCCGCTCGTCTCGTTGCTCAAGCCGAGCGTCCCGCCTGTGACCTCCACCTCGAAGTGGATCGCCACGATCTGCACCTTGTTCCCATCCACGTACATCACCAGTTGATTCGGGTCGCTGTAGACTCCCACCAGCCGCCTCACGCGGACGCGCAGGCCGGTCTCTTCGAACACTTCGCGGATGACAGCCTCCGATGGTGACTCGCCCGCCTCCATGCCGCCGCTGGGCAGGCACCATTGTCCGTTGTCGAGTCGGCGCGTCAGCAGGACTTTCCCCTCGTCGTTGAAGATGGCCGCCGAACAGCCCAGGCGGATTTTGCCTTCGCGGCCGAGACGGTCGCCGTAGAGGATTTGCGTCATGTGTTCTCCCACGTAGAGCGAGATATTATCTCGCCTTACCGAATAAATGTCCCGTTTTGCAATTCCGCCAGCGTTTGCTGGATCTCCTCGACAGTGTTCATGACGAACGGCCCGTAGGGGACAATGGGTTCGCCGAATGGCATCCCTGCGATGAGCATGAACCGCACGCCCGCATCAGACTCGACTTCGATCTGGTCGCCATCACCGAAGACAACCATGCGGACGGATTCCACTGCCTCGCCTGAAAAGTTCCCCGCGCCCTCGAACACGTACGCCAGCGTGGTGTGTCCGCTTGGGACGGGGCAAACGAATCTCGAAGCGGGATCCAGCCTCACGTCCAGGTAAAGAGGCGAGGCGGCGATCTCGGTGACGGGACCCACTGTCCCGTTGAATTCGCCTGCCACGACGCGCACGGCTGCGCCGTCCTTCGTCGTGGATGGGATGCTGGCGGCGGTCACTTCCTGGTAGCGCGGAGTCGTCATCTTTTGCGCGGCGGGCAGGTTCACCCAAAGTTGGAAGCCGTAGATGACTCCGCTGGGACCGCGGCGGGGCATTTCCTCGTGCAGGATGCCGCGGCCGCTGGTCATCCATTGCACGTCGCCCGCGCCGATGAGACCGGAGTTGCCGAGGCTGTCGCGGTGGTTGACCGAGCCTTCGAGCATGTAGGTGACGGTTTCGATGCCGCGGTGCGGGTGCATCGGGAAGCCGCGGATGGGGCCTTCGACGGGGTCGTTGAAGGCGAAGTGGTCGAAGAGCAGGAAGGGATCGTACTCGTTGGAGGCGCGCGGGGCGATGGAGCGGCGCAATAAAACGCCCGCGCCTTCGAGCGCGTATTGTGGTTCGATGATGTGGGAGATTTTTCGCAGGTTGGTCATGTGGATCGAGCCGCGTTATTCGAGTGGCGCGGCAGGGTTCTATGCGGCAACCGAAACGCTTTGCCGCAACGCGCGCTCGACCTTCTGGGGTACGTGGATCGGGAAAAAGAATCCTACCGGATAGAGGTAATCCTCGCCAGACTCGTCAATGATGCGAAGAAACCCTTTCTTTTCCGCCTGGTCGTCTGGCAAAACCTGGTATACCTTGCGGAGTGTCAGGTCTTCCGCGCCTTTATTCTTGAGGCAAATGGCAAATTTTGTGGGGGTAACGTTTTGCATGGGTTTATTCCAAAGCGTGTTTGATTTTGAATTTCTTTCGGCCGATACCGTGCGCTTCATAAAAATGGATTTCTACAACCTGGATACTACCATCCTCCATGCGGACAGTAGCGCGACCTTTGAGTTTGCGCCAATTGCCGGGGCCGTATTTTTTGCGAAGTCGCGCCAGGTCACGGATGCTCTGGCCTTTGGCGATTGTCTCGATATCGGTGATCTCACTGATGATCTCAAAGTACATTTTGTAATATTATCAGAGACAGGCGCAAGACACAAGTCAGCAAAAAAGAGCGCGTCTCGAACGGAGGCGGATGGGACCTTCGACGGGGTCGTTGAAGGCGAAGTGGTCGAAGAGTAGGAAGGGATCGGTTTCGTTGGTGGCGCGCGGGGCGATGGAGCGACGCAGTAAAACGCCCGCGCCTTCGAGCGCGTATTGTGGTTCGATTATTTGGAAGATGGGTCGAGGGGTCATGTCGTGTAGATGAGGCGGAGGGGAGGGATATTACATGACAGCGGGGTGGCAGAGTGGTGCCATTTTTTGAACTTTCGGTTCTATATCCATCCATAACCAAACTAAATACTGAAGGCGGTTATCCCTTTGAAAGACCTACCGAATAATGGGTGTGTGTTTTGTTGTGTAATCGAGATAGAATGAGGTTGTAAAGTCGCTCTAATCTTCTCTTAATCTTAGGTATATATACTTGGGTTGTACAACTTTTTTACCCCGTACGGCGGGGAGGATCGGATTTGAACCGATGAGGACCGCTGGAGAGCAAACCCTACTCGTGTATCAGACGAGCGCAATAAACCACTCTGCCACCTCCCCAACCGTACCAAAAGAGGAGGCCATATCATGGTCTCCTCTTCAAGTCCCATTATAGCACGCGTGTTCGAGTCGAACAAGAGTGACAATGCCTCCTAAACCGAAAAAAGACGCAAAAAAGAGCCAAATAAAAGCGGAGCAGAGAAGCCCGTTAGTTTGTGGGGCGCATCACTTACTGATGTATTACAAGCATTATTGAAAACAAGGCCGAAGCCAAAAGATGAGTCTAAACAAGAATCAAGCAAAAAAAGTAATACATAAACTGAGAGGGCTAATAACTAATGCCTGAACAAAATGAAGTTAAGGGAATTACCTTCCCACTTGAATGGAATATTCCGGATGACATTGTTGCAAGATACGCAACCAATATGATTATTCAAAGAGCAGAGAACGAATTTATAATTTCATTCTTTGAAGTGAAACCGCCTGTGCTTCTTGGTAATCCGGATGAAATAATCGAACAAGTCAGAAAAATTAAATCAATACGCGCTAACTGTGTTGCTCAAGTAATTATAGCAGCAGAGAAAATGCCTACTTTTGTTGAAGCCTTGCAAAAAAACTTAAGTCGGTCTGTGATCCAAGTGGATGATAAGGAGGAGTAAATGAGCATGGAAATCGCCGCAGGCTTCGCGGATACTAGAACATATATTTTTCCCGAACCTAAACCTATTCAAGAACGTCGTCAACATATTCTTCCAGTGCATCTGTTCCAAATCCCTTATATACAGGCACATTTGATCGGTGAAATCTCGGAAGACCTGGCTATTTCTCAACCGCTTCAAATCATAATTGAACAAGATGAGGATAACACTTTTATTGTAAGTGATGATGTTTTTCTGGTATATGGTGATGGCAATAATCGGTCAGATGCAATAAAGGATTATGTAACATCTTTGGTTGAGTTCTATCAGATACTTGAAAGCAATGCGAATTTAAACCCATTTGACGCAGCCCAATTTAGTAAACTTCAATCATTCATCCGACGACGGGGTTCAGATGGCGTACAAACCGATAGAATTTGAAAGGATGTTTACAGGCAAGTTGCAGATGACGCCTAGAAATGCCGACCATAGATGGTTTGAGGTAAGGTATGATGGGTTGCCAACAATAACTACAAAATTGCCGAATCATAAGGATGATATTGGAAAAAAACTGGAAGGGAGAATTTGCAAACAGTTACGAGTTAGAAAGGCATTCTTTGGTGAACTCATGGATTGTACAAAGAGCCGCCAAGATTACGAAAGGCAATTGCAGACCGATCCATATCCACCTTTTGATGTTTTGATAGTTTAGTTAAAAGTCCTAGCACATGCTAGGACTTTTTGATTGTCTCTTTATAAAACTACCTGTGTGGGGGATTACGCGTCATCTCCCACATCTCATCCAACTATACAACCGTTCGGAGATTTTGACAAATTTTTTTGGAGTGGACAAATTCGCAATGACAAAAGGTTGGCAATCATGCCAGTGTTGGGCATGTCAGATTAATCAAAACGGGACACTGACCATTCAGTGTCCCGTTCCATTTCATAAGCGAAGTTTCCTTACACCGCAAGCACGATCCATCCGCTGTCTGGGTCATTGCCCTTCGTATCCAGTCCCGCCAGGATGCGGAGTTCGTGGGTGGCGTTCCGTCCGCGGTAGGTGGGCGGGACATTCTTCGGAAACTCCACTTGCGCTTCCCATTCATATTCCCCTTTGGCGTTGAGGGTCTGCGCCCCCGCGATGTTGAATTCCTGATCGAAGGTGTTGCTGAATTCGGTTTCGTCGCGGGTGAAATTTTCGTGTTGAACGTTGTGGACGACCACCGTCTCGTGTCCGTTCAACTGAACGTAGACGCGGTTGACCTGTAGCGCCTGGTCTGCGACGACGGCTTTTACCTTCACCTTGAACGGTCCTTCGCGGGAAGGACTATCGGCAGTGATCGTCACCTTTGCGCCCCCGCCCGTGATCGAATTGACGGCATTTTTGAGTTTATCCATGAGGCCCATTTCAAATTCTCCTTTTTGGTGATGATTTTCAAACTTTCGCCAACTATACCGCACTTGGTCACAAATTGCGCTTTTTCAGAAGGTGGAAAGCGCAATTTGTGACCGTGGGTATTATATACAGCCGATGGGTGTTTTTTACAACACATTGGTTGAAATCTAAAGAGCTTCAATCTGCGTTAGGATGAGGGGAATACACTGACTGAAATCGGGCGGTTCTTCGGTCACATCGAGACGGAGAATCCACTCGGGGGGAGCGGCGCTCGGCCGCCATTCTTATTCTCCCCGCTCTTTTCTTGCGCGCAGGTCCTGGATGCGCTTCCTGAGATTCTCAAAGTATTCCGACTCGGTGATCTCGCGTACCTGGCCTTCCTTGCGTGCCAGGTCAATTTCGATGAACAATTGGATTTTGGTTTGCAGGCTTTGCACTTCATCCTTCAAACTTTGTTCCCGATTCCGCATCTGCTCGGCCATTCGGGAAAAGACGCGCGCCAGGCCGCCGAGCTCATCTTTTCTTTTCTCCACATCGCGCAGGTCCGATAGGGAGAATTTCCCCGCTTCGACGGATTTGGATGCCGCAATCAGGGATGCGACCGGCTTGCTGATGTAGGTTGACAGCCACAGGGCGACCAACAGCGCCAGGCCGGTCACAGAAACGAGCGCCGCAAATGTTTGCAGACGCGTCTGTTCGAAGATGGATTGCGCTTTCTGCTCGGTATCACGGATCGGCGCGTAGAATTCATCCATGTATGTTGTGGCGGCGATGCGGAATTGCGTATTTCCCACAGGCACGCATTCCATATATTTCTCGCGCAGGGACCCGTCGGGTTCTTTCCATACATAATAAGAACCGACTACCGTTCCATCCAGGCTGGCATCGAAGATTGCCCAGAACTCCGGCAGTGTCGCCGCGAACATGTGCATATCCTGCCCAACTAATTTGGGATTGGAATGGAAGTAGGTGATGCCCTTGGAATCGTAAAGCGCGGTGTAACCTGTCATGCCGACCGGCTGGACGGCAATGCTTGCCAGTTCTTTATCCGCCATCATTTTCGTTGAATCGGACAGCAACTCTGGATGCGCTTCAAAATACAGCTGGGCCTGCATCGCCACATCGAGGGCTTTCTGCCGGATGGAAGTTTGTCCCAACTCCTTCATTTGTTGCGTGCTTTCCGTAACAGTCAACTCGCTGACGTGTTCGATGCTCCGCAGGCCGTTGTAACCTATGAAGGCCAGCGGAAATACCGTCAGGAGGAGAAACGCAAAAAAGAGTCGAGTTCGGATGCTCATTTGGGGAGTCCTTTCGTGGTGCTAATTGCGTTGTCTTTGTAATAACTCACCTTACGAGCCCTCACCCTGGCCCTCTCCCAAAGGGAGAGGGGATTCTCCTTTTCCTCTTCAGGGTTGGGGATGGCTGGATGCGCCTCGTAATCGGTTAGTTTGCGCGTGACGTCGCGGCGGAGGCGCGTCTACGGCATGGGATGTGCGGCGAAGAATTCCCACAGCAAAAGCGAAGCGGAGATTTCCATCGTCGGTTCCCCGATCTGCGGGCTGACCGCCTCCCCGCCCGGCCAGGCATGCTCGCCATTTATAATCGTATACAGTTCAATGGCCGAATTCTGCGCACATGGCGCGTAAACATCGTGTTGGATGGTCGCTGATTCCGATTGTTGCAACGGAGCAGGGCATGCGTTCTTCTCCGCCCAGAATCGAATGGCATCTTCCACAGAAACATACTCAAAACCTGCGGAAGTGGTCCCGCCATCATAGGGATTTAGACGATCCGCTGTCCCGTGAAAATGGATGACCGGCACACTTCTCGCCGGATGACAGATTTCTTGGTCATCCATGATCTGCGTCGCGGCGACCGGCCCGATTGCCGCGATCCGGTCGGACAATTCACAGGCGAGCCGATAAACCATGATCGCACCATTCGAGAAGCCGGTCGCGTAGACCCGCGCGGGGTCAATAATGAGCGACGCGGACAGTTCATCAATTAGCGAGCGGACAAATCCAACATCATCCACATTGTTTTTGGCCGCCTCTCCGCAACAATGTCCTCCATTCCAGGATTTCTTCTCCCCCGTCCCGTTTGGATAAACGACGATGAAACCGGATGTATCCGCTTGTTCGCTCAGTTTGCTGATGCGGACCATCTCCTCAGCGTTCAATCCGATCCCGTGAAAAGCCAGCACGAGCGGCGTTGGACGCGTGGCATCGTAGCCGGGAGGGATGTGCAGGAGGTAGGTCCGTTCGATTCCCGCGTGAACCAGGGAGCGCGTCGAATCGCCCGGCTGTAAAGAAGGTTCGGTCTGATTAGGAGGGAATGTTGCTGGTAGCGTTGGCGTCGTTTGACCACAGGCTAATATCAGCAGGAAAAGTGGAATCGTGAAAAGGAGACGCTTGATCAAACCTGGTGTACCACCTTCCCGCCAACCATGGTCAGGTCAACCGTCAAGTTGCGAATATCCTCTGTGGCGACCGTGTACGGATTGTCGTGCCACACAGCCAAGTCGGCGAACTTGCCCGGCTCCAACGAGCCTTTCTTTCCCTCCGCGAAATCTGCATACGCGCCGCCCATGGTGTGCGCGTACATGGCCTCTTCGATGGTCATGGCCTGCTCCGGGCTGACGGGCTTCTTCGACATGCTCGCGCGCACCACGCTGGCGAACAGCGTGCTCTGGGGATCCCACCACGGCATCGAGGGCGCATCCGAGCTGAGGGCCAGCGGCACGCCCATGTCCAGCCAGGTGCGCGTCGGGATGATGCGCTGCATTCTTTCCTCCCCCCAGAGCTTTTCGATCGCATCCGCAAATGCACGGATGAGCGTGGGCTGCGTCGAGATCACAACACCAAGGTCCTTCTGGCGCTGCAGGGCCGAGTTCGTGTTCAGCACGGAGTGCTCGATGCGGTGACGCGGGTCGGGGCGCGGATTCTTGTTCATGGCGTTCTCGATGGCATCCAGCGCCATGTCCACCGCCGCGTCGCCGCCGGTATGGATGGCGACCTGGTAGCCCGCATCGTGGAAGGCCTTCACAGCTTCATTGAGGTCCTCCGGCTTCCAAATGGGCATGTTCGCGATGCTGTTGCTCGGCTCATGGGTGTAGGAGGCCTCCAGGCCGCCGTCCGCCTGGAACTTGGCACCACCGAAGCGCATGTAGTCGTCCTCGTAGCGTATGGCTTCGATGTCGGCGATCCGTCCGTCCAGCTCCTGGATATACTCAAGGACGTTCATCACCTGCCCGCGGATGGTCATCTCGCCGCGCTGGGCGACGTTGAAGCAGGCCTGCATACGGTCCATGCCCCGCGCATACACATCCTGGAAACTAGTGACGCCCATCGAGGCGAACTTGGCCTGTGGGCTGATGATGCTGGCTTCCATCGCCTTCAGGCCCAGCATGTCCTTCGGCCACAATCGCCGGATGACGTCCATGGCCGGGTGATTGAGGATCGTGCCATCCGGTTCGCCGTTCGCTTCGCGCAGGAAGCGCCCGTTGCCGGGATCTGGCGTATTCGCATTCACGCCGGCCATCTCCAGCGCCAGGCTGTTGACCACCGCCATGTGTCCGCCCAGACTGATCACCATGACGGGGTGATGCGGAGAAACGGGGTCAAGATCCTGCTTGACCGGGTAGCGCCCCTCGAAAGTCACCCACCCCGCACCGACGACCCACTCCCCGGCGGGCGTGGTGGCGATTTTCTCGGCCAGCTTGGCCTGCATGTCACTGACGGTAAAAACACCAGGCCAACTGACATCCACATACGCGGTGCCAATCAGGCCGCACGCGCTCAAGTGGCAGTGCGCGTCGATCAGGCCGGGGGTCACGGTGCGCCCGCTCAGGTCGGTCACTGTCGTGCTGGCGCCGGCCATGTTGCGTACCGCCTGGTCGTCGCCGACAAACAGAATGATCCCATTCTTGATAGCCAGCGCCTTGGCCGTCGTGCGCTTCGCATCTATTGTGACGATATTGCCGTTGACCAGGATGGCATCGGCAACTTCGCCCGCCGCCAGGGTGGGAATGGTTTGAGGGGGGCTGATGGGTGTTGGAACTGCGGTCAACTCAAGCAATTTGTTACCGCCCCCGCAGGCCAAGGCCGCTCCGCCCAGTGCGGCCCCGCTTAACTTGAGAAAGTCCCGGCGGGACAATCCGTGCTGATGCTTCTGACACATGGTATCTCTCCTCTCTTTGCCCAAAGCAGGCAAAACAACCGACAATGGCGATGCCCCAGCCACTGGTTTATAGGAAGACAAATTGAATTCAGATGCGCAACAACGTCACTATACAATTAATATGCACAAAAATCAATAGCCAATTTTATTCAGGATATCCTCTCGCTCGGCAGTTCGGCGATGCGCGCGAGGATGACTGGGATGCGCCCGCTGTAATCAGGCGGTTCGCGGGTGACACCGAGGCGGAGGATTCGCTTGGGGGAACGGAGGCCAGCCAATCGTCGAGGAAGGAGGCGGGCAGGGACGCGTCTGCGGCGGTCTCATCATGCACTGACCGTCGGTTCAGGCGCGGAAGAGTCGGGGATGGAGGAGGAGAAATCGAAAGGACTTTCCCGCGCAAAGTCGGGCAGGCAGGTCTCCTGGCTTTCAAGTTCCTGAATGAAGGCATTCTCAAGGCCCAGGTCGAGCGCATACTCCGTGATCTCATCGTATTCGTCTGCGGTCAGGGCGCGGTTGATTCCCGGATAATTACAGGCCTTGTATTGAGGGGAATATTGCGACATGAGACTGACAAAAGTATCCGGGGATAAATCTGCCAGCGCATCGAGACATTTTCGGCTGTTCTCCAACTGACCGGGCAAAACCAGATGCCGGACCAAAAGTCCTCGTGTCGCAATGCCCTGCTCGTCCATTTCGAGGTGGCCGACCTGATCCAGCATCTCCCTGAGAACAGCGAGGATGGTATCCGCATAATCACTCACCGCTGAAAACTGTTTTCCGAGTCCATTGTCCAGGTATTTGATGTCCGGCAGGTAGATGTCCACCAGGCCGCGGATCTGCCGAAGCGCATCCACTGAATCATACCCGTTGGAGTTGTAGACCATAGGCAGGATCAGTCCCTTGCCCTTCGCGGCCTGAATGGCATCGGCCATCTGGAAGATCATGTGGGAGGGCGAAACGAAGTTGATGTTATGCGCGCCTTCGTCCTGAAGATGCAACATTTCAGAGACAAGTTCTTCGATGGTCAGGGCGCGGGTGTGACCCTGCTGAAACTCCTGGCTGATCTGGTAATTCTGGCAGAACACACAGCGCAGGTTGCATCCCGCGAAAAAGATGGCGCCCGAACCTTTTGTCCCTGAGATGGGAGGTTCCTCCCCAAAATGCAGGCCGGCATGGGAAATCTGAATCCCGGCGCGGACACGGCAAAACCCGGCTTTCCCTTCCAGCCGGTTCACCCCGCAGTTGCGCGGGCAACATTCACATTTTGCCAGTTGATCTGTCAATGGAAAATCTCTCGGCTCGCAATGGATGCAAATCTATCTCCGGCTTCTCGTCGAATGCGACCTGCGCCGCCAGTTTCCCCGTGATCGGTCCCAGCGACATGCCGAGCATGGCGTGGCCTGTGGCTACGATCAGGTTTTCATAGTCCCGCGTCCGCCCGAGCACGGGCAGGCCGTCGGGCGTGCAGGGACGCAGTCCGCGCCAGGCTTCCTCGCTCGGTGCGACGCGCTCGATTTGCAGGTAGGCCTCGGCAGCGCGGGCGATGGCGTCCACGCGGCGTTGGTTGATCGAGAGGTCGAGTCCCGCCAATTCGAGCGTCCCGGCAAAGCGGAGCAATTTGCCCATCGGTGTGACGGCCACGCGCGCCTCGCCCAACATCAGCGGCATCGCGGGGCCGGTTGCGGGACGCGGCGCCGTCAGGCTGTAGCCCTTGGCGGCCTGCACGGGAATCTTCAAATGTCGTAGATCGCGCGCCACCACAGGCGACCACGCGCCCGCGGCCAAAATCACCTGCCCGGCGCGAAATTCCCCACGGCGGGTTTTGACGGCTGTCACTTTATTGTTCGCGGTCTCGAAGCCGGTCGCTTCCGTGTTTCGTTCCATGCGGACGCCGCGCGCTTCCAACAGTTCCGCCAGTCCGAGCACAAATTTGGCTGGGTTCATGTGCGCGTCGTCGGGGAAGTGGACGCCGCCGATCACATCCGGACGCAGGGCTGGTTCCAGTTGGTGAACCTGCTCCGCGTCCATCACGTCTGCGCGCAGGCCGAACTCGTTCAGCAGGCGCGCTTCGGTCTCGCCGTGTTCCAGTCCGTGCGCGGTTTTGAAGACGGTCAGCATGCCCTTGTGTTCGTAATCGAAGTCGAGATCATCCAGCGCGGACAATTGCTCGTACAGGACTCCGCTCGCCAGGCTCAGGTCGCGCAGGACGGGGATGGCGCGCCGCATCGGCCCGTCCCGGCTGGCCAGCCCGAAGCGCAGGATCCACTCGAAGAGGTCCAGGTCGAAGCGCGGGCGGACGTAGAACGGACTCTGCGGGTCGAGCATCCACTTCAGCCCGTCTGCCAGCGCGCCCGGCGCGGCGAGCGGGACGCTGTGACTGGGGACGAACCATCCCGCGTTGCCGTACGAACTGCCCGCCGCGATCTCGCCCTGCTCGAGCAGCGTCACCTGCGCCCCGCGCTCGGACAGGTAGTACGCGGAACAAACACCGATGACGCCGCCACCGATGATGAGGATTTCCGATGAGTCTGCCATGTTGGGTTTTGAAGGAAGGTGGCGCGGACAAAAAGTCCGCGCCCGATTTGCTCAGTTTTCTTCGGTGTGATACTTGAAGGAGACTTTCACCTTGGCGCGATAAACGTGGGTTTTGCCGTTTTCGATCTGCATATCGAGTTGGGTCACTTCGGCGATGCGTAAATCCTTCAGACTTTTGGCAGCCGTCTCGACGGCGGCCGCGGCGGCCTTCTCCCAGGATTCCTCGCTGGTGCCGACCAGTTCGATCACTTTGTAAACGCTTTCAGTCATTTGAGCCTCCTCGTAATCAATGTTTGGATGCGATGCTCACAGTATAGCACGCATGTCAGGCGCGTTAAACATAAACCAGGTTTCCGCCAAAGGCGGAGAAACCTGGTTTATGAGTTTTCACGTCGTCCCGAATCCCTTGCGGGATATCATCCCGAATCTCTTGCGGGACATCGTCTCGAATCTCTTGCGAGACATCGTCCCGAATCTCTTACGGGATTTCCATCGGGAGGGTGGGTGTAGTTCAGTGTTGCTCGGCGATCACCTCATTCGGATTCTTCAACCATTCGCGCAGGTGCCCGGCATGTTCTTCCTCGTGTTCCACAAAAATTTCCACAAGATAGGTCACCGTGCCTGTTTCGCCCCAGGCAAAAGTGAGCGGCTGGTGGAATTTTTCCTCGGGCAGGTTACGCAACGCTTCCATCACCAGCTCGTGCGAGCGCTCCCATTCGTGGCGGATGTGGTCGTAGTCGAGCGTCTCACGTGTCGAGACGGTCTGCGCGTTATAGGCGTTGATACCCCGCGAGGCAGGTGTGAAGAACGCACTTCCTTCGGCGTGGGCGCGCAGGGAGGCGATCACCGCGTCGTCCCAGCCCGACATGTGCGCCAGGAATTCCTTCAATTTCCAGCCGTGGTAGATCTCTTTTTCGCGATGGGCTTCGGCCTGCGCCACCAGCGCTTTCAGGGTTTCGCGCCGATTTTCCCAGCGCTCGATCAGGAATTGTTTTTCGTGAGATGCCATGAGGTTATTTTATGTCCGTTTTTGGATGCGGTGGATTGCAGGAGGATTGCGGAGCGGGATGTGGGTTTTGCCTGGATCCCATCAATCGTTCAACTCAAGGCCATTCGGTATCCAGCACATTCCAGTGAGCCGCTGTGAATAAATTTGTGGGGTGATCCACAGGTCGGGCAGGCCGCCAGCGACGCTGCTCTGCATGCTCGTTTGGACGTCGGTCGCTGGTACCACGCTCCCGCCCGGCCCCCACAACCCGACGGACTGTTCGTCTCAGGATTTTGCGCCGAAGGGTAACGTAAACAGCCATCCCAACATAAGTTAGTATGGATATGGAATGACCGATGATTTCCACGGTCAATTGCAACGGGCTCATATCTGCCTCCGGGGTCTGCGCCCTTTCAGTTCATCCTAATTGACGCTTACAAAAGTCGCTTAAGCTTTTATCCTTCGGGTCCGATATTGCTTATCTCAACACGACATATCCAACTTACTTGAATGTCAAGAGAAGCGGGTCTCATCAAACAATCAGAAGACGATTCCAATTGTTAGTGCATATTCTACCCGATTATTTCTTTGAAACCATTCTATATGTTTTCAGCCATGCGCTTCAACCGTGCGAATACCTCCGCGATGCTATCATGCAGTTGCTTTGACGCCCAGCACTTCTGTCCAGTTCAATGGCATCCTTATTTGATTGTGATTTCCTCGGGATTGATTTCAACCTCCAGCAGATCACCGTACTCGATATTAGGTATCTCATCCGTGATGACTTCGATCAACGAGGGATTTTGAAAATGCGTCTTCTTGGTTTCGGGGTGCGGATAATAAACCCAGCCGTGGTATTCCCTGCCATCGAACCAGACTTTACAGCGCGAAAAGGAAAACGTCTCGGGCGGGTGCAAGTCCGTCCATTCGACCAGTTCAAACGTAAATTCAGGTTTCGACATTTCAAATTTCAACGGCGCAATGAAAATGTTCAAAGTGCCGTTGAAGTAGGCGGACAGGTCGAGGCCGAGTTTCTTGAAATACGGTTTCTGCTTTTCGAGCGAACTGTACGGATACGCTTTGGACGGCCGCGAAGCGACCTGGTGTCCCTGCACGAGGCGGCCTGTGAGTCGAATCCAGGATTGGCTCATGGATTGATTTTACCCTTTCGCCAAACGCATTTGCATCGCACCTTTTGGACGGCTAAATCCGATTGGGCGCGATCTAATTTTAAGAGCGGAAGCGAAGGGGCTAGTATTCAGAAACGATTTGTGCTACAGTAAAGTTGCGAAGATGCGTTCGTCTCGCGAAAGGAGATTGCCATGACTCCGAAAAGGCTGAACATTCTTCTGGCCGACGACGGTTCTCAGCACGCCCAGTCTGCGGTTGAGTTATTGCAGAACATCCCCCTGCCGGCGAACAGCCGCATATTTGTCTTGCGTGCATTTGGCCCCGGCCAGATTGATTACCTGACAGGCTTTGAAAAAGCGCTCCAGCGCACCACGGCGCAACTCGAAAGCCAGGGCTACAGGGTGGAAGCGGATCTACAGTTAGGCTCTGCGCCGGAACAAATCCTGGCGATCACCGAAAGCAGAAAAACCGACCTGATCGTGATGGGCGCCAAAGGACTGCGCGCCACCGTCGGTATCCTGCTCGGCGGCGTGGCCCAGCAAGTGGTGGAATATGCGCGCTGTCCCGTGCTGGTGGTGCGCGCCCCGTACCAGGGACTCCGCCGCATCCTGCTCGTCACGGATGGCTCGACCCATAGCCAGCGCGCGGCGCGCTATCTCGGCCAATTCCCACTTCCGGAAAACGCGGACGTGCGCGTCATGCACGTCCTGCCTCCCGTCCCGCAACCAATCATGATGGAGCCATATTATGGCGGCTGGCAGACTAGTTACAGCACATTTCCCAATCAGGAAGAAGAGACGGCGTTTCTAAACAGGCAGACGAAACAGGGCGAAGCGCTTCTCACGCGGACCTCGGGCCTGCTCCGTCGTCACGGAATCGAGTCCACCCCCATCCTGTCCCGCGGCGACGCGGCGACCGAGATCATTGACTATGTGAAGGCGAATCAGGTTGACCTGATCGTGGCTGGATCGCGCGGTTTGAGCCAGTTCAAGAGTCTGTGGATGGGAAGCGTCTCGCGCAAACTCGTCCACTATTCCGCGTGTTCCGTCCTGATCGTGAAAGGATCAAGGAAGGAGTGATCCCATGGAAGTCGAAATTGGAAAGGTCACGCATTACTTCGACCATCTCAACGTGGCAGTTCTCTCGCTCAAAAACAGCCTGAAAATCGGCGACACGATCCACATCCACGGGCACAGCACCGACTTCACGCAACGCGTCGGTTCCATGGAAGTGGAACATCACACGGTCGTCTGGGTCCGTCCCGGTGACGATGTGGCCGTCAAGGTTGCCGAGCCTGTTCACGAGCACGACCTCATCTACAAGGTTGTAGAAGAGGCGATAGAACCGCAGTCCGCGTGAATGGAGGTGGAATCGATTCGGTTGGTCGAGGGGAATTTGGGATTCTGACAGCCTGCGCGGGAGTTCACCGTATGGACGAACCCACCTCGAAGGATAATTTCGAGGTGGGTACCGTTTGATTTGGACTATTGCATCTTGCGCCATTCCAAAAATTGGAGGGTGGCGAAAGCATCTACGCAGATGGCAATGATGCCAATGGCCTATTTTGCGTCACTACTGAAAGCGAATCAGGGCGTGATCAGAAGCAGAACGCTTCCCAGCACCCAGGCAGAGTCGCCGATGATGGTGAAGAGCGCGAAGCCGCGGCTGATGGCGGGGCGGGAGGTGTTGAATGCGATCAACGCCGCGTAACCGAACAGGATGACCGCTAGGATGGTCATGATGAGTTGACTTGCGCCGAGAAATTCCGCCAACGGTTTTGCCGCGACAACGAAGAAGAGTCCGCTAGTGGCCGAGAAGACGGCGTTCGCGTCCAGTACGCGGCGCAGGGTAATTTGCGGATCGTGCATGTTCATATTGTCTGCCCAGTTAATGGTCGGCGCGTTATTTCTGGAAGAAGGTACGATGGGTTGCCGCCAGGGGGATGGCGAAAAACACTAGGAAGACCAAATTGAGCGCCGCATTCTGCCAGAAGCCGGACCATAACGAGTATGTTGTATCGGGAATGAACCAGGCCGCCAGCGATACGGCGATGATCGTCCAGCCCTCGCGTGAGCCGCGGCGAAAAGATCCCAGCAAAACCAGCAAAAGCGCCGCGCTCCAGCCGAACATGACAGCGCCCAAAACGCCCAGGAAGAGTTTGATGATTGCCATGGCTGGCGCCCCGAACACATCCATTCTTTCGGGAGAGGAGTAGAACAGAAAGCTGAATATCCGTTGAATCGGTTCGGTCGCCACCACCATGGCGATACTAAAAACGAGAACGAAAACGGTGGTGACGATCAGCCAGCGCCACCAGAAAAGCGAGGGTGCAGTGAGTTGAGCATTTTGTGTGTTCATTTTATTTCTCCTTTGCCGCCCATTTTACGAATTACGGACTGCCGAGTCCATGAAAGGGAGTGCCAAGTACTGCCAATAAAATTATTTGGGTGCGTTTCGTTTGAGTTGGGAATATCAGGATCGTTCGAAACGCGATCAATTCCATGCAACAAAGGTTGCCAGATCGTCAATCCCGGAGGGATGCCATGATTGTGGCCGGTGAAACGCGTGACACGCATAATCCCGAAGGGATGGCAGGATGCTGCAGAGGATGTCACCCCTTCGGGGTTGGAAACAAACCGTTGCCCAAACTAGAATCAGTTCACCCCTTCGGGGTTGGGGAAAATTATTCGATTTTTTATTTCCTCCGCGATCAACTTCGCGGCGGTGTTTTGCCAGTTGCGCAACGTGCGCTCGGGGACGGAGGTTTGGAACCAATCGAGGGCGGCGCGGGAGGCGTCGTCCAGCGAGTCGTAGTCCGCGCGGCGGGCGTAGGGTTTGAGTCCCAGCACGTAAGGAAAGTGGAGCGCGTTGTAATAACGCCACTCGTCGGTCGCGCCGAATTTCGCTTCGGAATGCGGCTTGAGTTTTTGGATGCTCTGCGTAAGCAGGGACTTCAACGCGTGCGCGCGGTCGAGCGGATTTGTCCCCTGGATGGCTGGCAGATTCACGAGCGGACTGGTCGCCAGTTTGGGCAGGTCGCCGAGGTGGGAGAGCGCGCGTCGCGTCAGACGGGCGAACTGCTCCTCGGTCCACGAAGCAGGCCCGAGGGTGGAAAGAAGCGGAAGCGCGTCTGCTGTCTGGCGCATAGTCTGGCGTTCATCGTTCATCTTTTGCGGCAGGGTCAACCCGTCCAACAAAGATTGAATCGAGTTTGAAAAAGTCTGGGTGAGGATTCCAAAAGTGAGCAGGACGATGAGCAGGATGAGGTTGTTGCTGAATAGGCTGGCGATCAGAACCAGTGTGCCTGCATAATAAAACGTGGACACGAAGGAACGCAGAAGATGCGCGCGGATGGATTCGCCCTCGTCGAAGGCGTCCCAGGCGGTGAGGGTGACGCCGAGGAGGATGAGATCGAGGCCAAGCAGGGACATGCCCCACGAAAGCGGAATCCAGTTGAGCGGCAGGATGAGCAAGCCCGCGCTGAGGGTGACGAACAAGGCGAGTACCGCCAGAAGCGCGAAGATGTTTTTGAATTGCGAGCGAAGCGAGCGGGAGGCGAGACGCGCGATCATGCCCGCGCAGAGGATGAGATCAAGGATGATGAACGCGGCAAACCAGGCGTTGAGTAATGTGAGGATGGCAATCGGAATGGACGTGACCGCCCATAAACAAATGAGCGTTGGGCGCGCTTTGTCTTCCTCAGGCAAAAGATGGAGCGCCGCGCCGATCCATAACAGCGCGGGGGCGAGCAGGATAATGAGGATGAATTGGTCAAAGAGGATTTGAATGGCAAGCGCGAGCGCATACGCGAGCAATCCCCAGCCCGTGAGTCGGACGGCGACTTTTTGTGAATTGCGCGCAAGCAGGTACGCGC
This sequence comes from uncultured Anaerolineaceae bacterium, assembly GCA_964371065.1. Taxonomy (GTDB): domain Bacteria; phylum Chloroflexota; class Anaerolineae; order Anaerolineales; family Villigracilaceae; genus Denitrolinea. Next base: position 35,090 of record CAYJLS010000019.1, read on the forward strand.
CGAGCCAGAGGGTGAAGCCGAAGAAGAAGAGTTCGATGGCGGGCATGGGGATATTGTAAATGGGAATTTGCGGCCTGCGCGAGCGCATCCTCACGGATACGGCAGTACATAAAACAACATCACCAAAAACATGAACGTGTTGCCTGCAAAAACACAGACGTGCCAGATTTCGTGGTTTCCAAAATACGGCGGGAAGGGATTTGGTTTTCCGCTCCCGAAGATCAACGCGCCGACGGTGTAGGAGAGTCCGCCCGCGAGGAGCAGGGACATGGCTTCTGCGCCGAGTTGTTTGTAAATGGGACCGATCAGGAAAATGACGATCCAGCCCATCAGCAAAAAACTGAGATTCGACAACCAGACAGAAATTTTGGTGAAGAAAATAGACTTGAGCGTGATGAAAAAAACCGCCAGGCTCCAGATGACCCCGAACAAAACCCAGCCTGTCGCCCCGCTGAAAATGGTCAGGCAGAAGGGAGTGTAGGTCCCTGCGATGAGGATGTAGATGGCGCTATGGTCAAGGATGCCGAAGACGCGCAGGTATTTGCCGAAGAGCAAAAAGAAGTGCAGGAGACAACTGAACAAAAAGGACAGGAACAGACTCGTCCCATAAATTGCAAAGCCGATAACAAGCGATGGCTTGTGATCCATAGCCGCCAATGTCACCAGCACCGCCAGCGCCGAAATGGACAGGATCGCGCCGATCAGGTGACTGATGGCGTTGAAATACTCGTTGCTATCAGGAGCGGAGATGAGAGGGTCGAGGGGAGGTTTGGGCATGGATGGTAAGATTTTGAATCAAATACGTGACCTTTGTTTCGGTCACGTATTCATTGTCACTTTGTCTCGGCGTTTACTCTTGATTGCTTCACACGTTTGGCGGATACTATTGCCAAATTCCTTTTTCGAGTTGTCGTTGTTTTGCGTTGAACCACACTTGTTTTCACGGGCTTGCTTTCCATGTAAAGCGTGTCATAACTCAGGTCAATTTCGCCATGCCATTCGACCGATCCAGAAACCACACGGACAGTTTTGAATAAAGCAATGTTTTGTAATCGCGTAAACACACCCTTGCTCAAATAAGGTTTCAAATCAAAAACACGTTTTTCGCCATTTTCGAATGTCAGCAAAAGACAATAATCGTCTTTCGCCTCAACGGATTTCACGTATGGATTCATTCGTTCTCCTGCTTGAATTATATCCCGACTTTTGGCGCGGCATTGCTATTTATTGGCCAGATTCGTGGAGCGCGCACCCCTCTCCTGTAATCTGGAGAGGGGACAGGGGTGAGGGCATGGACAATATCGCGCCGATCAAATGGCCGATGGCGTTGATCTTTGTTGCTATTGGGCGCGGAGATAAACCTGTCAGGGCTGGGACTGTTGAACGCGTTTCTCCCGAAAAGGCGTCGGGAC
>CAYJLS010000020.1:0-36336 GCA_964371065.1 uncultured Anaerolineaceae bacterium
GTAAAAACCCGCAATTTATGCCCGCGTTCAGTATAGTTCGCCAACAGTATCTTCGCAAGTGACTGTCACCTGCACACCCTTTACAGATGAGCCTATCAGGTTTTATAGCGACTTCAAATTTTTGCCAGCCTCACTTGTTCGCAGGTTTTTCTTCAACCATTCTACGAAAGACGTGAAAGACGTCTCTTCTGTCAACGATAAACGCGTCTTGTTTTCCAAATGCAGATGGGGAATTGGTTCGCCCGCGTGTTCCTTTCCAATTTCCCCATACTTGAGACGGATCGCTCGCGGGTCAGGGCTGTTATCAACCCCGGCTTCCACCCAAGCGTCCCGCAAAACATAGTACTGATATTTCCGCGCCGCATCGCTGAACAACTCTGTCGCGAAAACCCGATACGGACCGTAATCCGCTTGAAGACAGAGAATGGACCGTTCAGGCGTGGTGTCCATTTCGACCGCGACTTGATCAAACACGGAGCGGGCGAGTTGAATTATGTCAGCAAAATGTCTTGCAGTTTTTTCGTCCAATCCTCGATCCCTTTATGGCAAAATTCCCAATCCGCCAAATCCATTTCCCACTTCTTGTTGACGCTGGACTCTATGTGCTGGACGAATTTCTCGTCTTCGGCGATGCGTTTTGAAAAAACGGGATACTCCAACCCATAGCGAACCTGGTATTCAGAATTCCTTTTGCGAAGTTCCGCCACTTTCTCGCTGATCTGCTCGATGGTGTATCGTTGCAAAGCAACATTGACCGACTCTTGCAAATCGCCAAGAGTGGTCAAAATTTCCACAAACTTATCCTGCACTGCGATTGTGACCATTGTGTTCCTGCCGATAATTATATCATTCCTCCTTCACCGCCATCTCCGCGGACCAAACGCCAACAAGCGACTCTAAAAGGAGGGGCGTCGCGCGTTTTGCCGCTTATCTGGCGCGCCGCCTGGATTTTTTCAATGCCAGCCTGAACGCGGATTCGCCGAAACTCTCATATTCCTCTGCCCGGACTTCGTATTCTTTCTGCTCGTGAGTCCACTTGAATCCGCCGCGAGTCTTGTGTTCGAGTTTGGCTTGCGCGACGAGTTCGCCGACGATTCGCTCAATTGCCTCGTCATCTTGGATGACATTGCCGATCCCCACGTCTCCGCGCATAAATGTCGCTTCCAATCCTTCCGGCGCATATTCCAGTTCGATGGCGTCCGCCCCGTACTGGATGGCCGTTTCAAGGAGCAACCATAATGTTATCTCTGCGACCTCTTTATCGTTTGAAAACATTTCATCAACTCTCTTTCTCCAAACGGAACACCCTTCGACAAAGCTCAGGGCAAGCGCAACACGTATCACGCGTCATCTTTCCTATTTCCTCTTTCATCCTTTTCCCTACACCACCCTCTCCGCGACCTTCTCTCCATATCCCAACAACGCCTTGACCATCTCCTGCGTGCGGCCTTCGGCGTAAACTCGTAGCACAGGCTCCGTCCCAGACGGGCGGATGAGCAGCCACGAATCATCAGCCATGATGTACTTCACGCCGTCGCGCTGGCTGATCTCGGTCACTTTTTGGCCGCCAATTTCGGCGGGGGCCTGCTCGGTCAGGAACTTGGTCATCTCGGCTTTGGCGACGGGACGGCTGAGGCGCAGATCGGTGCGCTCGTAGAACGCCGGGCCAACTTCCTTGAGCAGGTCATTCACCAGCACGTGCAACGGCTTGCCCATGGCGGCCACGATCTCCACCAGCAACAGTCCCATGATCGGACCGTCGCCCTCGGGGATGTGTCCCTTGAACGAGATGCCGCCCGACTCCTCGCCGCCGATCAACACATCCTCGCTCATCATCAAGTCCGCGATGTGATTGAAGCCAACGGGAGTCTCGTGCAGTTTGAGTCCATAGCGTTTGGCGAGACGGTCAATCATGCGCGTGGTCGAAACTGTCCGCACCACTGCGCCGCTCATGCCGCGCTTCTCCACGAGGTATTTCAGCGACAGCGCAAAAATTTTATGCGGGTCAACGAACACGCCGCGCTCGTCCATTGCGCCGATGCGGTCCGCGTCGCCGTCGGTGCACAGGCCGAAGTTGCCCATGCCAGAGGAAATCGCCGAAGCCAGCGCACCCAGATTTTTCGCGATCGGCTCCGGGTGGACTCCGCCGAAGCCGGGGTTCATCTCGTTGCGGACTTCCGCCACCTCGCAACCCGTCCCCTGCAAAAATCCCTTGATCGCGCCGCGCCCCGAACCGTACATCGAATCCACCACGATGCGCTGGGGGTTGTCGGCGATCACGTCGCTGTTGATCAGCGTCCGCAGGTGTTCGTAATAAGCCGGCAATGGGTTGAACCTTTGGATCAGCCCCAGTTCGCGCGCCTGGTTGAAATCCATCAGGTTCGGGCCGCGCGCCTGCTCCTCGTTATCGTTGATGTAGACCTCTACGCGGCGGCACTGCTCGGGCAACGCCGACCCGCCGAACGCGCCCTTCAACTTGACGCCGTTGTAACGCGGCGCGTTGTGCGAAGCCGTGATCATCACACCGCCGACCGCGCCGAGATTCTTGACCGCGTACGAAATGGCAGGCGTGGGCGAATCGGATTGGGCCAGGTGGACGATGAATCCGTTGGCGGCTAGGACGCGCGCGACTTCGCCCGCGAAGCGATCGGACAAAAAGCGCGTATCGAACCCGACTACGATTCTTTCCGGACCCGTGGCCGGGCCGCCGTTTACGGGCTTGGTCCAATGCTCCGAAGCGACCGCGTCCGCGATGGCCTGCGCCACCATGCGCAGGTTGGCGAAGGTGAAGCTATCTGAAATGACGGCGCGCCAGCCGTCGGTGCCGAAGTGAATGGGCATGAGAAAATCTCCGTTAGTTTGATAGTTATGTAGTTTGGTAGTTCGCCGTTCTAAGTGGGCGATGTTTTTTGGGGTTACCGCAGTCCTGAGCGGAGCGACGAGTGGTTTTCGAGGAGCGTAGTCGAAGGACGAGTCACATGTGCACGCGCTATTCCATGAACTTGCCCTTCGACTGCGGGGAAGAACACCCCTCCGCTCAGGGCAGTGATGTGATGATTACGGCGTGAGCGTGGCCGTCGCTTCCCAGTTGACGACCGGGGTGGCCGTCATCAGCAGGGATTGGATGATCCAGCCTTCCAGCCGCTCGCCGTTGCGTTCTACCGCGATCTTGGCCCAGATCACGCCCATGCGTTCCTCGGTCTCGCCTAGCACTTCGATAATGAAACCGTTGCTTAACGTGAGCAGGTATTCGCCGCCGGGGGATTTTCGCACGAACGCGCCGCCGCCCTCCGGCGAGTTGATGCGGGCAAAGATGGGCGTCGGTTCGATGGTGATCGAGGGGGTGACTGTTTCCGCGGGCGTCTCGCTCGCGCCTTCGACGGTCAGGCTGGGTGAGGCGGTCGCGGAGGGGCGCGGCAGGGTGGCGCTCGGGCTGGGATTCGGCCGGGGGGGCGGCGACCCGCTCAAAGTCAGGGTGGGGGGCGGGAAGTAGGAAGTCGGCGCAGGCGGGGGAGTCGCCCCGCGCGTCCAGCCGAGCGCGGCGCGTCCCCATCCCGTCCACGCCAACAGGCCGGCGAGCAGGGCCAGGGTCAGGAGCAAGCTGAAGATAAATCCGCCAAAGGAGCGCGGGCGGAAGCGCAGGGAGGCCAGCGCCAGGATGCCGAAGAGGGTGGCCCAGGTGAGGTGGACGAGGGCGACCTGCGCGGCTTGCGGCCAGACGCCTTCCAGGTTTGCGCCGAGGCCGAAACCGGCCGCGCTGACGGGCAGGTAGAAGGCGTAGGCGAGGATGACGCTGGGTAGGTAGGGTTTGTCTTCGGTGCGGACGAAAGTGACGATGAGCAGGAGCGCGCCGAGGGCGAGCACGGCCAGTTCGGACGGCCACAGGCGGCTGTGCAGGTGGATTTCGTTGAGGGTGCGCGGCTCGAAGGGCGAGTCGGCGAACCCCGCCGCGAGGCCGATGAAGAAAACGAGGCTGGCGCTGACGAGCAGGGCGGCGAGGGCCTGGAGGAAGAAGCGCAGGGAGCCGGTGACGGCCGCGAGGGAAAGTCCCACCCAGGGGGTGAGCAGGGGCGCGGCCAGCACGCCGAAGATAAGCACGGCCTGCGAATCGAGCAGGTAGCCCGCGGCCAGGATGGCGCCGCTCAGGATGGCGTAGATGAAGAGGTCGTAGGAGGGATAGGCGCGCCGCGCCAGGTCGGCGAGGACGGCGGCCTGCCCTTCCGCGTCGGCGGGGAAGAAGGTGCGGCGGGCGCGGCGGCGACGGGCGCGCGTCATGGGGTGCGGCGCGGGCGGGATCGATTCGGGCGATGGGAATGCTTCGGGCAGGGTCATTTTCGCAGGCTGGCGATGAGCCGCAGGGGATGATCGAACAGGTTGAGGGCAGCGAAGATGTCTGGCACGAGCAGGTCGGCGGCGAGCAGGGTCTCCACCGCGACGCCTTCCTGTGACATGACGCAGATACCGAGCGCGGCGGCTTTGAGCATGGCGGCGTCGTTGGCGCCCTGCCCGATGGCGATGACCGAGTCCGCGCCGAGGTTGCGGACGTAATCGGCTTTTTGTTCGGCCTCGTTCCCACCGGTGACGCGCATGGCGATGAGACCGAGTTGCCGGTCAATGACGGATTGTTTTCCGTGCGTGTCGGCGGTGAGCAAATGGATCTGGAGCCGGTCGCGCAGGGCGCCGATGCGTTTGGCGAGTCCGTCGAGCAGGAGGCCGTCGAGCGCAAGCGTGCCGTTCACGTCAGTGACGAGGTGCCTGATCCGCAGTTCGCCGCGGCCGGGGATGGTCAGTTCGAGCATGGGCGCAATTATACAACATGCGTTCCCCCTCGTTCTCTAATGGGAATTCAGTAAGTCACAGATTCCACCGTCATTGCGAGGAGGGCGTTCTTCCCGACGAAGCAATCTCCTCGGAACAGGGGAATGCTTTGAATCAAAGCCGTGATTTACTGAAATTGGATTCGGTTACAAATCTGCCAATCGCTCATGCCATTGAGAAGGAGAACATCAAGGCAGGGGCGTTTTCCCCATTTTCCAGCCTGTCAGCAACGACTCGCAATGCCAGGGCCTGGGCATGCGCAACCGCGTCATCGGGGTCTTTGCCATAGGTCAACACACCGGGAAGTTCCTTTACTTCTGCCAGCCAGCGGCCATCATCTTCCCGTTCATACTCAACGGTAAATTTCATTTTGGATTCCTTTCACTCAGACTTCCGAAGTCTCCGAGACTTCGGAAGTCTGATCTCGCCCCGAAATATTGAGAAGATACTTTCACTGTGCGCTTGAAGTATAGCACAACCATTTCATCCCGTTTTCACCGACGCGAAGCCAATCATCTCGGCCCAACACGTGCGCTGATAAACTTCTATGGTTGAGATGCGAGGTAATTTTTTGCGGTTTGCAGAAATTCTTTTCCCCAAGTCAACATCTCTCGGACTTGACCTTCTGTGACATGTTTATCAAGGCGATAATCCGCGATGATTTCTCGTTTGTGAGCCTCGATCAAATATCGGTGGAATTTGGCGTCCAACTCCTTTGATTTGGCAAACTCAGTCCCGTATGTTCGAATCACAGCGGAATGACTATGACGATAAGATACTTCTCTTGCACGCAACAACGCTTGTGCAGTGAAGAATAAAACATAATATGCCTCTGAAGCCGCGCTATCAATATGGCCGTCCTTGAGTAAGAATTTGCTGGCGCGTTGTGTCTGCTTTGCTTTGTTCAAAAAACCTAGAGAATCATCAAGCATTGGCATGCTCCTACGCTTATCTTACCTTATTTTCTCACCGCCGCGAACCCCAATCCATTCGGGCCGACGTGCGCGCCAAACTCATGTAACTTCATTCAGAAAAATGCCTGCTCGAAGGATGTGTATTCCCTCATACCTTTCCATATCCAATAAATGTTTATCCCCTGAAACAATGAAATCCGCTTTTCCTACAAGCGCACATTCCAGAACCATGTCGTCATCGGGATCAGCAGTTACAACATGCAATTTGCTTTCGATAGTCGCAAGTTGTGAAAACGAAAGGATTTCGGCAACGGTCCTGGCCGCTTCTTCCATTGACTGTCCCATTTTCGATTGTAATTTTTCATTGAACTCAGCCAGGATTTCAAGGCAGGTGACGTGTGTAACCATCCCCTCACGCGCCAATTGCAAGCAGGAATAGGGGCTTCCTTTCCAGCCCACGCCAGAGAACAGGATGTTTGTATCAAATACAACGGTAGATTTTTTCACGATTTCTCGTGCAGTAGGTCGTCAATGAATCGCTCGCGTTCATCTTCGGACATTCCCGCCCAATTCGAACCGCGTTCGGCGGCGAGACGTTGCAACTGGTTCTCACCTTGCGCGAGCCTGATCTCCCACCAGAGATTAACGTCGGTCTCTAGCGCGTTGAGCGCCGCCTTTTTTCCATCGGGAGGCAACTGTTTGATGAGTTCAATCACTTGGTCATTGGATAGAGTTAAAGTAACCATGGTAACTCCTCAACCCAATTATACCGCAGAGGATCCCGCCCTCACCGCCGCGAAGCCCAATCCATTCGGGCCGACGTGCGCGCCGATGACGGTGGTCACGTTGACCATGAGGATGTCGCGCGGCAGTTCGCGGCGGGACTCGTCCATGAGGCGTGCCAGGAAGTTGCGGGCGCGCGATTCGGCCCCGGTGTGCAGGATGGCGAGTCGTTCCAGGGGCAGTCCCGCTTTCAGGAAGGTTGCCATGCGCGCGTCGGCCTGACTCGTTGTCCGCACCGCGCCGACAGGTTTGAGTTGGCCGTCGGTGATTTCGACCAGCGGTTTGATATTCAACATCCCGCCGAGGAATGTGATGGCGGCGGGGACGCGCCCACTGCGGCGCAGGTAGTCCATTGTGTCGAGCGCGGCGAAGACGTGCAACCGTCGGCGGGTATCCGCGATTGCGGCGAGGGCGGTCACAGTGTCCGCGCCGGCTTCGGCGGCTTCCGCCGCGGCCAGCGCCTGGAATCCGATTCCCAGCGAAAGCGAGCCGCTGTCCACGACCGTGATCTTGTTCGGGAAATCGTTTGCGGCTTGTCCGGCGATACTGCAAATCGCGGTCAGTTGCGAGGCGGCGTGGATCGAGAGGATGTGGTCACAGCCCGCTTCGAGCAAGCGCAGGTAGCGTGTTGAGAATTCGCCGATGGAGGGCGCGGCGGTGGTCGGAAAGATTTTCATCGCGGGCAGGCGCGCGTAGAAGTCGTCCCGGCGGATGCCCTCGCCATCCGCGTATTGCTGTCCCTCGATGACGAGGATGGTGGGGACGACCTCGATGCCGAAGCGTTGGATCAGGTCGGCGGGCAGGTCGCAGGTCGAGTCGGTGACGAGGCCAAGTTTCATATTGTGGCGAATTCTTGTAGTTGAAGCATGGGTCAAAAGTGTGTATACTGAAATTGTACCCCACTGAAAGGAGGATACCATGTTCAAAAACATCCTGCTCGCGGTAGACGGTTCGGAGCATGGCCTGCGTGCGGCCCGCATGGCTGGCGACCTGGCGCGCTCCCTGCAGGCCGAAGACCTGTACGTGGTGGCGGCCTACGAACCCATCCCGCCGTACATCGGCGACCCGTACCTGCAAACCGCCATAGACGCCCGCCTGAAAGAATCGCAAACCCTGTTGCAAAAGGCGGTGGAAGCGGTCGGCGAAATCCCCGGCGAACTGCACAACGAATTGATCGAAGGTTTGGCGGCCGAGGCCATCCTCGAGGTGGCGCGCACGCGCAAGAGCGACGTGATCGTGATGGGCGCGCGCGGCCTGGGACGCATCGCCGCCGCTGTGTTGGGAAGCACCAGCCAGAAGGTCGTCAGCCACGCGCCGTGCCCGGTTTTGATAGTTAGGTAGTTGAGTAGTTTGATAGTCGCCGTCCTCCCGAAAAGCATCGGGACTTCGTGAGCGGAAGGCCGAGGGTTTTTCGAGGCCTGTAGTCGAAGGACGCTTGGTCAGGTAGCCGCGTGCTTGGCAAGTCGCTCGGCTTCGGCGAATTCTTCGGGCGTGTTGACGTTCCAAAAGGCAAGCCCAGACGGATCGAGGCGCGTCACTTCTCCCAGCGTCAGCTCGCGGACTTTGACCGACGGGAACCACGCGATAACCTTCCACCGGTCCGCTTGGATGGCGGACTGGATGGCCGGGACGCACGCGGCGCGGCGGTAGACGGCGTGGAACGGCTCGTAGCCTTCGTCTGTTTTGGGGATGACCACGTCCGCTTCTTCCTGGACGAGGAGGCGGGTCGCGGCTTCGAGGAGCGACGCGCTGGCGAAGGGCATGTCGCAGGCCACGACCGCGACGATCGGGGACGCGGCGGAGGCAAGCGCGGTGTAGAGTCCGCCCAGCGCGCCGCGACCCGCCACGAGGTCCGGGACGAGGCGCAGGCCGAGGAAGGTGTAATCCTCGGGATGATTGGTCGTCACGATGACCTCGTTCGCGAGATGCGCGAGTCGGTCAATCACGCGCTGAATGAGCGGGCGTCCGAGAAAAAGTTTGAGGGCTTTGTCTTCGCCCATGCGCGCCGACTGTCCGCCGGCCTGGATCACGAGGCTGAACATGAGATGTATTATACTGGTTGAAAGTCGAAGGTCGAGATGGACAGTATTGCAAAAGTGTTGGATGCGTTGACGAGTAAGGGGGAGTTGTACGAAGCGCGGGCGGATGGCGCGGTGCGCTGTTTCGCGTGCGGGCATCGCTGTTTGATCCGGCCCGGGATGCGCGGTGTCTGCCAGGTGCGCTTCAATGAGGGAGGCGTGTTGCGCGTTCCGTTTGGTTACGTGGCCGCCTTGCAGGCCGACCCGATCGAGAAGAAGCCGTTCAATCACGTCCTGCCCGGCGCCAGCGCGTTGACGTTTGGAATGCTGGGATGCGATTTTCATTGTGGATTCTGCCAGAATCATTTCACCTCGCAAGCCTTGCGCGACCCGAATTCGGATCCATCCATTGAACTGGTACGGCGCATCAGTCCCCGGCAGATGGTGGAGGCCGCGCGGCAGACTCAGGCTTCGGTGGTGGTCTCGTCGTACAACGAGCCGCTCATCACCAGCGAGTGGGCGGTTGCGATCTTCAAGGAAGCCAAGTCCGCCGGGTTGAAATGCGCTTATGTCTCCAACGGCAACAACACGCCGGAAGTGATGGAGTACCTGCGTCCGTACCTCGACGCGTATAAAGTGGATTTGAAGTCCATGAACGACAAGAACTATCGCAAATTGGGCGGCGTTTTGCAGAACACGCTGGATGGAATCAAGCGGGCGCGTGAGATGGGGTTATGGGTGGAGGTGGTGACTTTGGTCATCCCCGGCTTCAATGACAGCAACGAGGAACTGTGGGACGCGGCGCGTTTCCTGGCGGGACTCTCGCTCGACATCCCCTGGCACGTGACGGCCTTCCACAAAGACTACAAGATGGCCGATCCCGATAATACAAATGCGCGTACGCTCCAGCGCGCGGCGGACATCGGCCGCGAGGCGGGACTACATTTCGTCTACGCGGGGAATTTGCCGGGACGCGTGGGCGAGTACGAGGACACGTTCTGCCCGGGCTGCAACCGGCCCGTCGTGCGGCGGAGCGGCTACACGGTCCGCGAGTATCGGATCACGGGGCAGGGGACTTGTCCCAACTGCGGGACGAAGATTCCGGGCGTCTGGCCGGTGAATCCGGGAGATGTCTCATTGGGCGGATGGGGAATGCCATTGCCTGTGTACTGAATTGAATTTTGCTGTATAATTTTGGGACTTTCAGGAATTGCTTGGAAAGGAGGTGGAGCCCCCGAAACTCTGTCCTGTCCGTTGCATGTTGTACGTCACCTTACCCAAACTCTCAAATGGAGGAGAGAACCATGAATAAGAAACTGTTTCTTTTGCTTTCGGCGCTGGTGCTTGTCAGTATGATCCTGACAGCCTGCGGCCCGAAAACCACCCAGCCCCCGGCCCCCGGTACTGAACCCCCGGCCCCGGCCACGGAAGCGCCGGCTACTGAGGCGCCGGCCACCGAAGCGCCGACCGCCGAACCCACGCCGATCCCCGATGTTCCGATCGCGACCTTTGACGGTACCAGCCTGTCGGTTCCCGCCGAAGAGTGCAATGCCGGTTACGCTGGCTTGATCCAATCCGTTGTCGCGACGGATGCGAACACCGTGACCTTCACGCTGTGCAACTCGGATCCCGCCTTCCTTTCAAAGATCGCCTTCAGCCCGTTTGCCATCTACTCGCAAGAGTGGATTGAGGCGACGGCTGGCGAGACCTCCCGCACCAGCGAGGGCCTTGAAAAACCGATCGGCACTGGCCCCTATATGGTCAGCGAATGGGCACGCGGCGATAGCGTTACCTTCACCGCCAATCCCAATTACTGGGGCGAGGCTCCCAATGCCGGAACCCTGGTCTTCCGCTGGTCGTCCGAATCGGCGGCCCGCCTGCTCGAACTCCAGGCTGGCACGATTGACGGCTTCGACAATGTCGGCCCGGATGACTTCGCAACCGTTCAAGGCGATTCCAATCTGCAACTGGCGATCCGCCCGGCGTTAAACATCTTCTACATCGGCATGACCAACACCTTCCCCCCGTTCGACAACGTGAAGGTGCGCCAGGCCGTTGCCATGGGCATTGACCGCCAGCGCATCGTGGATACCTTCTACCCGGCTGGTTCCGAGGTGGCGAGCCACTTCACCCCGTGCTCCATCCCGAACGCCTGCGATGGGGATGCGTGGTATGGCTTCGATGTGGAAGCCGCCAAAGCCCTGCTGACCGAGGCTGGCTTCCCGGATGGCTTCAAGACCAAACTGTATTACCGCGATGTTGTGCGCGGCTACCTGCCCCAGGTAGGCAACGTGGCGCAGGATATCCAGGCCCAGTTGAAGGCCAACCTGAATATTGACGCCGAGATCGTCGTCATGGAATCGGGCGCCTTCATCGAAGAGTCCGGCGCTGGCCGATTGAACGGTTTCCACTTGCTGGGTTGGGGCGCGGACTACCCGCACATTACCAACTTCCTGGACTTCCACTTTGGCGCGGCTAACCTGCAGTTCGGCGCGATGCAACCCGAGATCTATGAGCCGCTTGCTTTGGGCGCCACTATCGCCGACCCTGTGGAAGCCTCCCCAATCTACACCGAGGCCAACAACGCCATCCGCGAACTGGTCCCGATGGTTCCGATCGCTCACGGCGGGTCCGCGGTCGCGTACCGCGCGGACGTCGTCAACCCGCAGGCCAGCCCGCTGACCAGCGAAATGTTTGCCGCCACCGATCCCGGTGGGCGCGATGTCTTCGTCTTCATGCAGAACGCCGAACCCATCAGCATGTTCTGCGCGGATGAGACTGACGGCGAATCCCTGCGCGCCTGCGAGCAGGTCATGCAATCGCTGTACGGCTATGAGATCAACGGCACGGCTGTGGAGCCTGTTCTGGCCGAGTCCTGCGAACCGAACGAAGACCTGACGGTCTGGGTCTGCAAACTGCGCCAGGACGTCACCTTCCACGATGGCTCGACCTTCGACGCCTACGATGTGGTTGCCACGTTCAACATGGGACTGAACATCGGCTCGCCCTTCCACGTGGGCAATACCAACCTGTGGGAGTATTACGACTATCTCTGGGGCTTGATGAAGAAGCCCGGTGGTCAGTAAACTCTCTCAGAGTCCTATGTAATAAATACGGGATGGCGGTTGCCCGCCATCCCGTATTCAAAAAGGGAGCGATCCAGCCATGATCCAATATCTCCTGCGGCGCATCTTCTCGGCCATCCCGGTCCTGTTTGGGATCTTGCTCGTCACGTTTGCTCTTGCGCGCCTGATCCCGGGCGATCCCTGCCGCGCCATTTTGGGCGAAAAAGCCACCGATGCAGTCTGCGACCGCTTCATCAAAGAAAAGGGATTGGATAAGCCCATCCCCGAGCAGTTTGTAATTTATATGGGCGAAATCTTTCACGGTGATTTCGGCCAATCCATCCGATTGGGATTGCCGATCACGCGCCTGCTGGCGGAACGCCTGCCCACCACGGTGGAACTCAGTTTTGCCGCCTTGATGATCAGCATGATCGTGGGGATTCCGCTTGGCATTATTTCCGCTGTAAAGCATAATTCCTGGGTGGATGTGGTCACCATGGTTTGGGCCAACGTTGGCGTATCCATGCCGGTCTTCTGGCTGGGGCTTATGCTCGCCTATGTTTTTTCCCTATTGCTCAAGGATACGCCTTTTTGGTTGCCTCCCTCCGGGCGGATAAGCCCCGGCATTCCAAACGCACCAGTGGCAGAAGTTTGGAGGTTGACCCTGCCCGAAACGGGTTTGCTGCCCGGCATATTCGATTTCATCAGCCGTATGAATATCCTGAATGCGCTGCTTACTGCCAATTGGATTTTGCTCAAAGATTCCATTCAACACCTGATCCTGCCGGCGGTGGCGCTTGGTACCATCCCCATGGCCCTGATCGCCCGCATGGCGCGCTCGTCCATGCTGGACGTGCTCGGCCAGGATTACATCCGCACCGCCCGCGCCAAGGGTCTGGCGTACCGGAACGTCATCCTGAAACATGCCTTTCGCAACTCGCTCCTGCCGTTGGTGACCGTGATCGGGCTTTCGCTCGGAAGCCTGCTGGGCGGCGCGGTTCTCACCGAAACCATCTTCGGCCTCTCCGGTGTGGGACGCACCCTGTATGAAGCCATCACCGCCCGCGATTACGGCATCGTGCAAGCCTTCACCGTGGTTATTGCAGTCTTCTTTGTGGTACTCAATCTTTTGGTGGATATTTCTTATGCCTACCTTGACCCCCGCATTCGGCTCAACTAGGAAGAGACCATGACTCAAGAGAACAAAGTCGCGGCTCTCGATGCCGAGGGCATTGCCAGCAAGTCAGTCAGCCTGTGGCAGGTCACGTGGAGACGTTTATTCCGCCGCCGTTCCGCGGTGGTGGGGATGATCATTTTGGGTATCCTTGTCCTGATTGCCTTAACCGCCAGGTGGATCGCGCCCTACGATCCTCTTAAAGTATTGATCGGCGTCGAGCCGGTCAAACAACGGCAAGCCCCGTGCATCCACCTTTTGGGCTGTCCCGAAGACAAACCCCAGCATATCGCCGGCATTGACGGCAACGTGCGAGACGAATTCAGCCGCCTGCTGTATGGCACGCGCGTCAGCCTGTGGATCGGACTTTCGACCGTCAGTTTCGCCATTATCATCGGCACCATTCTGGGCGCGTTGAGCGGTTACTTCGGCGGGTGGATTGACAATCTCATCATGCGCATCATGGATGTCCTGCTGGCTTTCCCCTCGCTCCTGCTGGCGATTGCCATCGTGACCGTGCTAGGGCCCGGACTGACGAATGCCCTGCTGGCGATTGGCATTGTCTCGATCCCGTCCTATGCGCGCGTGGTGCGCGCCTCGGTGCTCTCGGTGCGCGAAATGGATTACGTGTCTGCCACGCGCGCACTGGGAGGCTCCAACTTTGACATTTTATTCCGCCGCATCCTGCCCAACGCTATGACCCCACTCATCGTGCAGGGGACGCTCGGCATCGCCACTGCCATCCTCGACGCGGCCGCGCTCTCCTTCCTCGGGTTGGGCGCGCAACCGCCCATGCCCGAATGGGGATCCATGCTCGGCTCGGAGCGCAACCAGGTCTTCACCGCTCCGCATCTCGTCTTCTATCCCGGCTTTGCCATCATGTTGACGGTGCTGTCCTTCAACCTGCTGGGAGACGGCCTGCGCGACGCGCTCGACCCGCGGCTGGCGCATAGCACATGAGTTAGAGTTTTCTGCCCTAACCAGAACCCCGTTTTCTCGCCTTCGGCGGAAAACGGGGTTCTATATTTTACGGCACAATCACGGAGGTCATTCCGAGCATTGCCAATCCCCCAAAGATAATCAGCGCCGCGGACGCGCCGAGAATCACGTCGCGGCCCTCGCGCCGGTCCACGAGGCGGAGCAGGGGGTAGAGTCCCTCCACCTCCCAGAGCGGCCCGGCAAACCAGGCGAAAACCAGCCCGCCCAGCAGGCCGCCGATGTGTCCCCAATTGTCAATCAGCCCGCCGCTGGAAAAGCCGATCAGCAGGTTGATGGCCGCCACCGAGATGACATTTCCCATGGCCCGTTTGGATTCTTCGCCGAACAGTTTTCGGTTCTGGTAGAGGAAAATCCCCTCGGCCGCGATCAGCCCAAAGATGGAGGTGGAGGAGCCGACGGAGAGTCCGCTCGTGAACAGGAAGGACAGCACGTTTCCCGAAAAGCCCGCCAGCAGGTACAAGGCCAGGAAGCGGAAATGCCCGAAGCGGCGTTCCAGCCCCGTGCCGAAACTGAACAGCGCGTACATGTTGAAGCCGATGTGCAAGAGCGAGCCGTGCAAAAGGATGGGCGTGATCAGCCGCCAGATTTCGCCCTGGCGGATCCAGTCGCCGGACTTGGCGCCCAGCGCGATCGGCAGGTCGTAACCAAGGATGAATTGCGAGGCCATCTGAAGCAGGTAGACGAAGATCGTCAGCCCGAGGATGGCGTAGGTGACGCGCGGCGGCGCGGACGGGAGTCGAAGGGCGATGGAGCCGGTTGCGGGCGCGGCAGGCCGAAAGTCGGGAGAGGAGGCGGGGGTTTCGTTCACAGAGTCACCTTGCGCGGTTGCACGCGATGATGTTCCGCGGCGATGATGGCGCGGATGGTGTCCACGGTTTCGTCGAGATGGAAGTCGTGGTTAACGATAACGTAGTCGAAGGCTTCGATGCGCTGGAGTTCCTTGCGGGCGGTGGCGATGCGGAGTTTGAGTTCGGCGGAGGTTTCGGTCTTGCGCGTCTCGAGGCGGCGCACCAGCTCCTCCTCGCTTTCGGTGGTGAGGAAGATGAGCAGGGCTTCGGGCGCCAGTTTGCGGATGGTTTCCGCGCCCTGCACGTCGAGACGCATGATCACATCCTTGCCGCTGGCGAGGGCGTCGCGCACCTGTTGTTTGGAATTGCCTTTGTAATCGCCATAGACGGTGGCGTATTCGAAAAATTCATTCTCCTCGATCATGCGCGCGAATTCTTCTTTTGAAACGAAGAAGTAATCCTTGCCATGCACTTCGTTGCGGCGCTTTGGGCGGGTGGTGGCGGTGACGACAAAATGGAACGGCAGGCCGCGCTCTTTCATGCGCTGGAGCACGGTGTCCTTGCCCACGCCGGAGGGTCCGGAGATGACGATCAGCAGGGGGCAGGGATGCGGCAGGTTGAAATGATTTTCGGGTGGCATTGGGCTATTGTACCTGAAAGAGGCGGGATGCGTTTGGAATGCGAATATCGCGAATGGCACGAATTTTCTTTGGTCTCTTTAAAAAATACTGTGTCCGTCATTGCGAGGAGGGCGCTCTTCCCGACGAAGCAATCTCCCGATTCTGCGAGGGGATTGCTTCGCAACGAACGCTCGCAATGACGGGATGTTAGGGGTGTTTGAATCAAACTGTGATTTACTGAAATTTGCTCATTCGCGTAATTCGCGTTAAAATATGGTCATGCCAACTTATGACTTCATCTGCAATGATTGCCACCAGTGTTTCGACGTGTTTATGACCTACAGCGAATATGGGACGCGCCCCGTGGCCTGCTCCCAATGTGGAAGTAAAAACGTCCGCCGACGGCTGACGCGCGTCCGCATCGCGAAATCTGAAGAATCGCGCCTCGATTCGCTCGAAGGGGATGTCGGCG
The DNA here is from genome assembly GCA_964371065.1 of uncultured Anaerolineaceae bacterium. Lineage (GTDB taxonomy): Bacteria > Chloroflexota > Anaerolineae > Anaerolineales > Villigracilaceae > Denitrolinea. The sequence continues at coordinate 15,652 of CAYJLS010000020.1, forward strand.
GCATGGAAGGTCTGGAAGACGACCCGAAAGCCCTCGGACACATGATGCGAAAAATGGGGAAGGAAATGGGCGAGGATTTGCCTCCCGAATTCGACGATGTGGTGGACCGCCTCGAAGCCGGACAAAGCCCCGAGGATATCGAATCCGCCATGCCCGATCTGGGCGCAGGCATGCCCGGCGGGGATGATGATTTTTAGTGCGGTACACGGATTTCACGGATTGGACAGGGTCTCACGGATTTTTTAAATTTCCGTGTAAATCCGTGCGAATCCGTGGCAAATGGTTGGCCGCATTTGAGCGCGGCGCTACCGTGAATTGCGGGAACGGAACGAAAGCCGGTTTATTTCGAGTAAAATATAAACCTGTTGAACGCTCTCCACTTTTTACAGAGGCCGAGATGGATGTTCCGATCATTGAAAAAGTCGTTGCCCAAATGAAGAATCTTCCCCAGGAACTGCAATGGCGGGTTTGGGAATTTACGCGCACCCTGGCAGTGACTACGCCTCAGGGGACTTCTGGCGTCCAATTGTTGCGATTTGCAGGGTCCATTCCGCGTGATGATGTAAAGGTAATGAAAGAGACCATCGAACAGGGTTGCGAACAGGTGGACGGCAATGAGTGGTAAATGCCTGCTAGACACCAATATCGTCATTGCACTGTTCGCGAATGAAGATGGAGTTAAAGACAATCTTGCCAAAACGGACGAAGTATTCGTTTCGAGCATTGTGATTGGCGAACTATTCTTTGGCGCGCATAAATCGGCGCGCACAAAGGAAAATATTACTCGCATTAATGAATTTGCCGAAAGCAACATTGTGCTGGCCTGTGATGCAGGAACGGCCAGTTTTTACGGGGAAATTAAAAACGCCCTTCGATTGAAGGGGCATCCAATCCCTGAAAATGACATCTGGATTGCAGCGATCGCCCTACAGCATGGTTTGACATTAATCTCGCGTGACGCTCATTTCAGCGAGATCGAAAACCTGGAAGTATCGAAATGGTAAATCGCCCTGCCTGAACTTCCCAGGCAGATGGCGCATTTTGAATCCCCGTGAAATCAGCGGGCTTTTTCATCCCTTTTATCCGTGGAGAACATGAAACCTAAACACTGGCTCGTTTTTATCACCCTCGGCCTGATCTGGAGTTCCTCCTTCCTGTGGATCAAGATCGGCGTGCAGGAAATCGGCCCGATGGCGCTGGTGGCCTTTCGCATGTTATTCGGCGCGCTGGCCGCGGTTGCAATTGGGGCGTTCCAAAAAGTGACCTGGCCGCGCGACCGCAGGACCTGGTTGATCTATGCCGTCCTCGGTCCCGCCAGCCTGGCCATTCCGATCTTCTTCATCTCATGGGGTGAGCTGACCATCGACTCGGCGGTCGCGTCCATCCTCAACGCCACGGTGCCGCTCTTCACCATTGTCATCGCCCACTTCTGGTTGCACGACGATAAGATAACCGTTCAGAAAGTGCTCGGCCTGCTGGTCGGTTTCGCGGGCGTGGTCATCCTGTTGAGCGAAGACCTGGCCGCGGGCGCGCACAGTTCCGCCATCGGACAGGCGGCGGTCATCCTGGCCGCGCTTTTCTACGCGGGGAGCGCGGTGGCGGCGCGCAAATTCACCCAGCATCTGGATGGCATCACGCGCGGCGCCATGCCGTTGATCACCTCCGCCATCCTCATGTGGATCGCCGCGCCCCTGTTGGAAAAACCGTTCCTTGTCCCGGCCCTGCCCATCACGTGGATCGCGGCGCTCTGGCTGGGTGTGCTTGGCTCCGGCCTGGCAATGATCATGTTCTATTACCTGATCCACGAGGTCGGCCCGACGCGCGCCTCGCTCGTCACCTACCTCTTCCCGCTCGGCGGCGTGATCCTCGGCGTGATCTTTCTCGACGAGCATCTTTCGTGGCAATTACTGCTCGGCACCGTGCTGATCGTTTCCAGCCTGGCGGTTGTAAACTGGCGAAGAACCAGTAATCAGTAATCAGTGATCAGTGTTCAGTGTTCAGTAATCAGCCAACACACTGATGACTGATAACTATTCTCTCCTCTCCATTCTCCTATGACCAACTTCCACTCTGGTTTTATCGCCATCATTGGCCGCCCCAATGTGGGCAAGTCCACGCTGGTCAACGCGCTGCTCGGCCAAAAGGTCGCGGCGGTCTCGCCCAAAGCGCAGACCACGCGCCGCCGTCAACTGGGCATCCTCACCACCGAAACCTATCAGATGGTTTTTGTGGATACGCCCGGACTGCACAACCCGCGCCACAAACTGGGCGAATATTTAAACCAGGAAGCGCGCGACGCGTTGGACGGGGTGGACGCCGTCCTCTGGTTGGTGGACGCGACGACCGACCCCTCCGAGGACGATAAGCGGATCGCGTCGCTGTTGCCGGGTCGGACTCCGCTCGTGCTGGGCCTCAACAAAATAGACCTGGTCCCGGCCCCGGCGTTGGACGCGCGTCGGGAGGCGTACCAGGCGCGGGTCACGCGTGAGGCGCACGCCGTCAACCTGTCCGCCACGCGCGGCGACGGTCTCCCCGACCTGTTGAGTCTGCTCGTCTCGTTCCTGCCCGTCCGCGAACCTGAGTTCGACGCGGAGCAAGTCACCGACCTGTACGAAAAAGAGATCGCCGCAGACCTGATCCGCGAGGCCGCGCTGTTGAAGTTGCGCGAGGAAGTGCCGCATGGCGTGGCGATCCGCATTGACGAATTCAAGGAGCGTGAGAACGGCATGGCCTACATCGCTGCGACACTGTTCGTGGAGCGCGAGTCGCAGAAGGGCATCGTCATCGGCGAGGGCGGGAAGATGCTCAAGGCCATCGGCTCGGCGGCGCGGGCGGAGATCGAGTCCATGGGCGGGCGGCGCGTCTTTTTGGAATTGCGCGTGAAGGTGTTGAAAGACTGGCGCAACGACGAGGAGTGGCTGCGGCGGTTTGGGTATAAGTTGAAAAAGAAGAAAGAAGGAAGAAGAAAGAAGTAGGAGGCAGGGATGTGGTTTTTGCTGGCCGCGTTCGTTTTTGCCGCGCTGACCGCGCTGGCGGTATGGAAGCCCAATCGAAAATTGGAGTTCGTTGCCAAGCCCGCGCTGATGGCGGCGTTGTTGGCGTACTTGTGGACTTCCACCGGGTTGCAGGGCGCGCCGCTATGGTTCGGGTTGGGGATGCTGTTTTCGCTGGCGGGGGACGTGTTCCTGCTGTGGCTCGACCGCTTCTTTATCTTTGGGCTGGTGTCTTTTTTGATCGGACACATCGCCTACATCATCGGGTTCAACTTGCCCGCCTCGCCCCTCTCGCTGTGGGGATTTTTGCTGGCGGCAATGATCGGGCTGGGCGGAGCGCGCGTTATCCGGCGGATTCTGTTCGCGCTGGCCGAAAAGGGACCGGCGCGCTTGCGCGTCCCGGTGGCGGCCTACGGTGCGGTCATCTCGTTGATGTTGCTCTCGGCCATGCTCAAACTCACCGACACGGGCTGGAACGCGAACGCGTCCCTACTGGCGGCGCTGGGTGCGTTCCTGTTCTATTTATCGGATATCGTTCTGGCGTGGAATAAGTTTGTAATCCCCATCCGAAACGGGCGCGTTCTCAATATCGTTCTCTATCATCTTGGGCAGATTTGCCTGGCCGCGGGGGTGGTGATGCAATTTAAAAGTTAAAGGTTGAACGTTTAACGTTTAACGTTCAACCTTCAACGATGTTTTATGTTTCTCTACCGTACATCCGTCATTGCGACCTTCGGGAAGCAATCTCCTTTCGTCATACGGGATTGCTTGCCACAGGCACGCTTCGCAGTCGTCGGGAAGAGTGCCCTCCTCGCAACACCTGCACTTGCGCCAGGTGCAAGTGTGACGATATTTACTCGTGTTTGTACGGTAGCAAATTTTATGTTTAATTCCCGGCGATTTTCAAATTTCCAAATCGGGCCGTTGTCGGGCCGAGGTAATGCCCCAGGAATCCCGTTTCGGAACTCCAGCGCACGTTCGCGAGCGCGTCGAGATAATTGCCGATCAACTGTCCGCCCTTGAACGGCTTGCGGACTCCGTTCTCCACGAGGTAGCCGAGACGGATTTCGGTGGCAAAGTCTCCGGTGATCGTATCGGGATTGAACCAGGAGAACAGGGCAATCTCCACATATGGCTCGGACATCAGCGAAGCCGCCTCCCATTTTCCCGGAGGCAACTCCACGCCGCCGAACGCGCCGGTGGGGGAGAGTCCCAGGTAATCGGCGTAGCGCTGACTGGCGCTGAAGTTGACCAGCATATTATTGCGGATGAGCTCGACTCGTTTTGCAGGCTGGCCTTCATCATCGAAGCGGTTGGAGGCGATCCCAAACGGAATACAGCGGTTCGCCCAAACGGTCAGCGGGTCGCCTGTCACCTCGCCTTGGAAAACGGACTGTCCAATCTCCCATGCAGAGACCTTGGCGTATTTGGCTCCGGCGGAGCCTTTCGATTGCAGCACGCCGCTCGTCAAGTGATCCCCAGCCACGAAGGTGACCAGGGCATTGTCGCGCAAAACGACGGGTCCCTGCCAGTTGGAGGGTGAGCCGGCCTGCATCAGGTCCAGCGTGAGGTGTACGTTATGGTCAATTTCAGCCTGGACGTTAAGATCGGACGCGCGCCGCCTGCCAAATTCCCGGAACGTCTCCACTTCGCGGTCGCCCTGTTTGCTCTGCAGGACAAATTCGAGATTGACGTTGGTCATCTCCTGCTCTGCGTCCACGCCGCGGCTGTTCAAGTGGCGGATGGTGTTCACTTCCGCAAACCCTTCCGCGGAGGTGAGGCGCACATCGCCATGTTTGGATGCCGCGTCCAGCATCCCCTCGGTAACGTTTTTCAACGCGCCCAGGGAATCCTTTTTCAAGTCCTCGTCCAGCAGGGGGACATCGGGAAGCGGCGCCGGGGCGGGAAGCGAATGCACCGGGTTGGCAACCAGTCCGGCCACGAGGGAGGCATTATCAATCGCCGCCTGAACGTCCCCGCCGGGGAGCATCGAAATTTCGCCCACTCCCATTCCCGGCTTTCCATCCGGCGTGGTGGTCTGGCGGAACACTTCGATGCGATATCTTTCGTCATCCACCGCGCGCTGTGCTTCCACCTGGTGTCCCACCAGATAGACTTGCGCCTCACGGGTGATGACGTGGCGCACGGACCAGCCTGCCAGTTCACTGCGCGCTTTGAGCGCCTGCACGATTTTATCGAGCATCATCCCAACCTCGCTTTCATCAGCAAATGCGGCCCACCGGAGGCGACCGCGATCAATTCCTTGTGACCCTTGCCGCATCCGCCGCCTTCCAGCGCCAGTTCGGATCCCACCGCAGAGATGCTCTGCAACACGTCCGGGACGTAGCCCGATATCCCGATGGGTGCGAAGACCCGCTCGGTGATCTTCCCGCCTTTGATCTCGTGCCCGTAATGACAGGTGACCTGGATGCCCCAGCCTTGCGGGTCTTCCATGCCCGACGACCACTTGTCGAGGTAGATGCCGTGATCCACCTGCGCCAGCATATCATCCAGCGAGGAGGAGCCGGCACCGAAGAAGGTGTTGCTCATGCGCGCATACGCCTTGCGGCTGTAATCCTGTCGGCGGCCGTTGGCGGAACGCGGGATGCCCAGCGCGGTGGCCGAATAGAAATCGGTGATGCCGCGCTGGAAGGTGCCGTTCTCCACGATCTGTGTGGGACTCGCCATGAGACCTTCATCATCGAAAAAGTAGGAGCCGTAGGTCCCCACCCGGCTTGGGTCGTCGAAGATATTCACCAGCGAGGAGGCAACCGTCCGGTCAACGAAGTGGGCCGCCCGGGCGCGTTGTTTCAGGAACATGTCCGTTTCCACGCCGTGCCCGAAGGATTCGTGGCAGATCACCCCGCTGACTCCCGGCGCGGAGACGATCTGGTATTCGCCCGGCTCGATCCGCTCCGCGCCCAGCAATGCCACCGCGGAAGCGATCACTTTGCGGACCTCCTCGTCGCTGAATTCCAGCGCTTCCCATCCCGCGCTGGCGCCTTTGCTCTTCCAGTTGTAACGCACCTGCCCGTCTTCCCCCGCGACGAAAACAAAAAGATACAGGACCACGCGCTGGACGCGTTGGGCTGTGTCTGTGCCGCGATTGGCGAAGACGGAATGTTCGTTTGATTCCCGATAAAGAATTTGAACGTTGACGATGCGCGCGTCCAGCCCTTTGGCGCGGCGATGGAGTTCGCGGCAACGGTCGAGTTTTTCCTGAACCGTCAGGTCGAGCGGGTCTATCCGGACCTGGGTGGCGAAGTCGCCGTTTCGAGAGGGCACATCCTGGGGGATGTATTTACCGGATTGCAATCCTCGGACGAGTTCCTTCGCCGCTTTTTGAACGTCAACCTGGGAAAAGCCCCCGACCGCGCGTTCGTGCATGGTGACGCCGTCGAACGCGGACAGAACCGTCCCGGCGTACGGCGGCCGCTCGGTAACGCGCTCCTCGCGGTTGTTCACAACGATCTCGAGGCTGTGCCGGTTGGAGAGCAGGACGGAGAAATAGGGCGCGCGCTCCTGTCCCTGTGCGACGATAGCCGGCAGGGCTGGGCGCAATTCTGCCATGGCTGGAGGCAACTTCAAGTCTGTCATTGTTACTCCTTTGTACCGGAAATTGGTTCGAGTATATCTGAGATTCGTGAAATTTTTAATTATTGTGTTTTCAGCGGCCCGAAGCCCTCGCCCAGCGCCTCGTGCGCGACACCGATTACCATGAACGCGGACGGGTCCGCCTCGTGGACGATGGCTTTCACCTGCGCGATCTCGGCGCGGTTGACCACGCAATACAGCACGGGACGTTCCTCGCCCGTGTACGCGCCTTTGCCGGAGAGGAAGGTCACGCCGCGCTCCAACTCGACCAGGATCTCATCGGCGATTTCCTGCGGCTTCGATGTGACGATCATCGCCGTGCGGACGGTGCCTCCACCTTCGAGCGTGGTCTCGGCCACCAGCCCGCTCACGTAGAGGGTGATGATGGCGTAGAGGGCCTCCTTCCAGCCGAAGACGAATCCCGCCGCCAGGACGACGAGCGAATCCACCATCAGGTAACTCTGCGTCATCGGGACGCCGCGCCAGTGGTTGAGGATACGCGCCAGAACGTCGGACCCGCCCGAAGTCCCGCGCGCTCGGTACACGAGTCCGTAGCCTACCCCGCTGACGACCGCTCCGTACAGCGAGTTCAGCACGATGTCGTCTGTCAATCCATGTTGAGGAAAGAAAGGGAGGTAAAGCAAAAGGTCGGTTGCCAGCGAGAAAGTGACCACCGCCAGCGCGGTCCGCACGGCGAAGCGATGCCCGCCGAGGAAACGCCAGCCAAGCAGGAACAGGGGAATGTTGCCGATCAGCACCATCACGCCGATCGGCCAGTCCGTGAAGTGATTGATCAATTGCGAAATACCGCTCACGCCGCCCGAAGCCAAATTGGCCGGGACGAGGAACATCCGCAACCCCACCGCCTGGATCAGCGCGCCGAGCACGATCAACACATAATCGCGAATTTGCGGCCAGATTTTTTTGAGGGAAGTCATGGACGGATTATAACTGGCGGGACGACTAAAGTCGTCACTACATGGAGATGCGTAAAAAAGCCCCTCTCCCGTGTTTGTTGGGAGAGGGGTTGGGGGTGAGGGCAAAAGAACTACTTGATCTCGTACGTCATGCTCACCGTCACGGTCAGCGTCATCTGTCCCGGCTGGATCGGCACTGCCGCGGCTTCCGCCCCACCGCCGCCGCCTTTGCCGAACCCGTCCATGACGGGAGAGGGTGTCGCCTCGTAGAACGAGACGCTGGTAATTTCGCCCAACGTCACGCCTGCCACGGCGGCCAGTTCCTGCGCCTGCGTCTTGGCATCCTGTACCGCCGCGTCGCGGGCTTGCTTTATGGCGGCGGTTTTGTCGGCCACGTCGAACTGGATGCTGTTGATGTTGTTGGCGCCGGCCTTGACGAGCGTGTCCAGCAGGCTGCCCAGGCTCTCCAGCTTGCGGACGGTCACGTAGACGGTGTTATCCACAGAGTAAACCTTCACACCGCTGGGCTGGCCTGTTAAGGGGTCGTACTTATCCTGTTGCCAGATGCTGAAGTTGGTGGTGCGGATGTCCTTCTCGTCAATGCCAGCCTTCTTGAGGGCGTCAATCATCACCTGCGTGCGTGAGTTGTTCTCCGTCATCGCGTCTGTAGCGCTGGCATTCTCGGAATGTACGCCGACATAAATGTACGCGATGTCGGGCTTCAGGGAGACCTGTCCCGCGCCGGTCACATTCAATGTGCGCTGGGACGCGGCAGGATTCGCCGCAATTCCCGATGGGGCGCAGGCGCTCAAGGCCACTGCGGCCAGTAAAATAATTGAAACGATCATGGATTTGGTACGCATTTTCTTCTCCTTTCAAGAGAACCATAGTGTTTTCAGAATTCAGGACGCCGCGAACCCCAAAAAGTTCCCGCTTGAATTTTACCCAGTTTGCCTGTACAATCCTGATACATTTGTTCTATCTCCAAAGGCGAACCCATGCCGATCAATTACCAGCAAATCCACGTCCGCATCAAGGAAATTGGCGCGGGCGCGCGTGAACGAAGAAAGACGATGGAGGAAAGGCGGAAGAAAGCCCGCGACCTTCTGACTGCCTACGCGTCTGAACTGGACTTCCTGCGCGCCAAAGTGGACTCCGCCAAAGCGGCCGACGCCAACATCCGGTGCGCGTACCCGCTAAACGAGAGTCTCGCCTCTTCCCACCCCGCGCCTGTTGAGGCTTCCGAGGCGGTTTTGATCGCGGCTGACGGCTCGCAGATCAACCCCGATAGGCACGCGCCCGTGCAATTCGGCCTCGTCAACGTGGGCGCGATCAGCATGAAATTGAATTCAGGCGAAACACCGGAGATTTTCACCGAAAGCGAATTGCTCTACGGCGACGATCTCCTGCCGAATGGCATCCCGATGTCGGATGGCATGGTGGCCTTGCGCCGCGACCTCGCCGAGCGCAAAAAACTCGACGACTTGTCCAAGACCTTCAAGGGACAGGTCGTCACCTTCACGGACGGCCCCATCGAACTCTGGGGCGCGAAAGGCGAAGATGCGAACGCGTATGCCGAGTTCATCCAAAAATACCTGACCATTCTCTCGCGCCTGCAAACGCGCGGCGTCATCACGGCGGGCTACGTGGACAAGCCCTCCGCAGATTTGGTCATCCGCCTGCTCGAAATCGCCTCTGCGTCCACGCCAGTAGGTCGAGATACTATCTCGACTTACCGCCCGTTGCGCGGCGTCAGCGACCGCTGGCTGTTCGGAGAACACGGCGACCCGCTCCTCGGTCCGGGCGAGCGCTCGGCGGTGTTCGGCATCCAATCCAGTTCCGAGAAAAACTATAAAGGCGCGCTGTCCCTGCACTTCTTCTACCTCAACGTCGGCACGGACGGACATCCCTGGCCGGTGCGCGTCGAAATCCCCAAATGGGTGGCGGACGATAAAGATAGTTTGAATTTGTTGCACGCGGTACTGGTCGAACAATGCCGCATCATGGGCAGTAAGCCGTATCCCTACCTGCTCCACCGCGCACACGAAACCGCGTTGGTGAAGCACGAGGAGAAACAACAGATTGAACAGTTGTTGACGATGGAATTGCGTCACAACCACGAAGAGACGGATGAAGGTTCGTACAAGCAATCCGCGAAAGATTTGCCAGGTAAAACCCGTAGATAACCGTCATTGCGAGGGCGTACTCGCCCGAAGCAATCTCCTCACCGACTTAGGGATTGCTTCGTCGGGAAGAGCGCCCTCCTCGCAATGACGGGAGGAGAACTGATGACACAACAAATCGAAATCGGACGTTTACTGCGTGCAGGAACAACTGGCTTCATTGCAGGTTGCCGCGTCTCGCAATTGACCGTCCCCGCCTTCGGCGCGCTGGTGCGCGCCCCGCTGGGCGAGGGTTACCAGGTCTACGGCCTGATCCACGACATTCACATTGACGATGACGGGCTGGTGCGTCAACTCGTCACCGCGGACAATGTCAGCGAGGAGGTGATGCGCGACAACCGCGAGTGGCGCATCGTCCCTGTGGAAATGTCCGTGCTGGCAGTGGGCTACGAGCAGGAAGGGAAAATCCATCACCTGCTCCCGCCGCGTCCGCCGCTGAGTTTGGATGTCATCTACCTGTGCGATGACAAGGATGTGGCGAGGTTTACGGAGCGGTTTGGGTATTTCCGTCACATCTTGAATGCCAAGGAAATCCCAATTGGTGAGGTTCTTGCCGCGCACATCCAGCAGGCGCAGTCCGCGCACAAGGATAAGGCGTGGAAGGAGAAAGCCACGCAGGAAGTGATTACATTACTGAGGGATGATTATCCGACGCTCATGGCAGTGTTGGGCGCGTTAGGTGAGGTGGTTTAATTCTTTTTACCACGAAGGACACAAAGGAGCACAAAGGAAATGCAAGCAAAAAATTATGAACGTATCCCGCAGAGCGTAGAAGATGTTGGCAGAGCAATATTGAATGCGGCATTCAAAGTCCATACGGCGCTTGGTCCAGGATTGTTGGAATCTGTTTATCAGACTTGCACCGCATATGAATTAACACAAAGTGGCTTGCTCGCGCCAACCGAGGTGGCTTTGCCTGTCGTCTACAAAGATGTCAAGCTGGATGCAGGACTTCGGCTTGATATGTTGGTGAATAATTGCGTCATTGTGGAATTCAAATCGGTGGAAGAAATGCATCCTGTTTACACCGCTCAGGTAATCTCCTATCTCAAACTCACAGGATTTCGTCTTGGCTTCCTCATCAATTTCAATGTCGTCCATCTAAAGGATGGCATTAAGCGAATCGCGGTGTAAAGATATAACCACGAAGGACTCGAAGTGTCACAAAGGAAAGGCAAAGAGGTTTAAACCTTCGTGTCCCTTTGTGTCCTTTGTGGTAAGAAAGGTTTTATATGGAACAACGAACTCAAATCGGTTATCTCGTCGGCGGCGGATTGAAAGAGAATTTCCGCGTGCGTCTCACCGTCTCTTCGCAGGAGATTCAGGAAGGCGCGTTTGTGGTGCTCCAGAGTGGGGACTGGAACTACTACGGCATTGTGACCGACATCCAACTCGGCGCGACCGACCCGCGTTTTGCGGACGAGCAGACCGAGGTGCGCTTCCCGCCGCAGATCGCCAAAGCCCTGCACGGACAGACACTTTACGCCAATCTCGAAGTGCTGCCCAACCTGATGCTGGAGATCGGACCTGAGCCCAACTCACCCGAATACAAGCAGTGGAAAGGCAAGATCGACGCGGGACTCGCAGAACAACCGCATATCCTGCCTGTCAAGAATGTACCGCCGCACCACGCGCAGGTCTATCTGGCGGGCGAGGGCGATATCGCGGAGATTTTCGGGAAGCCAGACGAGGATGGCAATTTCATTATCGGGTACACGCGCGAGCAGGGACATCCCGTCTGCGTCAACCTGGACAAGTTCGTGCAGAGGTCGTCGGGCGTGTTCGGGGCGACGGGGACGGGCAAGTCGTTTTTGACGCGGCTGGTGCTGGCGGGACTGATGCAGCGCGGACAGGCGTCGGTGCTGGTGCTGGACATGCACAACGAGTATGGGTTTGACGATATCGCCTCAGACACGAAAAACGCCGTGACGGGACTGAAGACCAAGTTCAAGTCCCGCGTGAACGTGGTTGGACTCGGCGCAGGCGCGACGATTCGCGGTCAAGTCCCCGATTTCAATCTCGAGATCGCCATGTCCGATATTTCATCGAGTGACATCGAGATGTTGACGCGCGAGTTGAATCTGAAAGAGACCACGCCGACCACGTTGAACGCGTTGTACACATCGTTTGGGAATCGCTGGTTTGCGGAATTCAGCCGCATGACGCGTGACACGGTGATGATCGAAGATGAAAAAGGAAAGAAGAAAGAAGTGCCTGCCGAGGGGAGCGTGGCGGCCTGGGCGGACGCGAACGGCGCGAACGTGATGGCGGCGGAGGCGTTGCACGATAAACTGCGGCGGCTGTTCAACAAACCGTACATCGTGGAGAAGCCCGCCGCGGACAGCGTGTCGCAGATCATCGCCGCGCTCGAAGGCGGGAAGCACGTGGTGCTGTCGTACGGCGAAAACGAAAGCGACCTGGACTATCTGCTGGTCTCGAACCTGTTGACGCGCAAGATCCGCAACGCGTGGGAGAAGAAGACCAACGAGTTCCGCACGCACGGAAAGATGGAGCCGCGGCAACTCATCATCGTGGTGGAGGAGGCGCACAAACTGCTCAACCGCGAGATGGCCGCGCAGACCACGTTCGCCACCATCGCACGTGAACTGCGAAAATATTACGTTACCCTGTTGATCGTTGACCAGCGCCCGTCGCAGATTTACGATGAGGTCATGTCGCAGTTGGGGACGCGCATTTCGGGCTGGCTCGGTGACGAGGACGACATCCACGCCGTGCTCTCGGGTCTGGCGGGACGCGAGGCTTTGCGCGGCATGTTGGCGCGCCTGCAACCGAAGGAGGAAGTGCTCCTGCTCGGCTGGGGCGTCCCGATGCCGTTGCCTGTACGCTCGCGGCGGTATGACGAGAAGTTTTGGAAGGAACTGCTCGGAGGGAAGAAGTCCGAGGCGCAAAGTTTGAAGGAATTGGGATTTTGAGTAAAGCAAACCTGCCATTGCACAAGTTCTTGATGTAAAATGGCAAAAATCCGACTTGACAGCAACGCCCTTTCTGACGATAATGAAGGCGTACCCCCCAGTAGTAGCTTCGGCAAACCTGGCGCGAGACCGCCGAAAGGCGGTCTCTGTTCTTAATCAACCATGATCACAAACCTATACATAGACGGGTTCAATTTCTATTATGGCGCAGTCAAAGGCACGCTTTATAAATGGCTGGACTTTGCCGCGCTGTGCAAAATCCTGCTCCCCCGCCATCAAATCAAACGAATCTATTACTTCACCGCGTTGGTGGACTCGCGCCAGAACGACCCAGACAAGAAGAACCGCCAACAAACCTACCTGCGGGCTTTGAAAACCCTGCCAAATATGAATATTATTTTGGGAAGTTTTTTGTCGCATGTGACCAATATGCCGATGGCCAACGGCAAAGGATATGTGGATGTCATCAAGACTCAGGAGAAAGGCTCGGACGTAAACCTGGCGGCGCAAATGCTCATGGATGGTTTCAGAAATGATTATGAGTGCGCCGTAGTGGTTTCCAACGACTCTGATTTGTTGCGTCCAATTCAAATGGTCATTCGCGATTTGGGCAAAACCGTGGGCGTTCTTGCGCCAACTCAAAACAAACATCCAAGCCGCTCGCTGACCGCAAACGCGACTTTTATCAAACATATTCGTCCGCATGTGTTGGCCTCCAGCCAATTTCCCTCGATTTTGAAAGACAAGCAAGGCATTTTTGGTAAGCCCAAGGGGTGGTAAAGAAGTCCGAGGCGCAGAGTTTGAAGGAGTTGGGATTTTAGTTCTTTGGGACGCGGATAACGCGGATTGACGCAGATGAACACGGAGTCAAAATGGTAAAGATAAATTCGCAACGCAAGCCAAAGGTGAATTGGGATGGCAACAGAATTGTAGGCTGTGAAAGCACGAATCATTCGGCCTGTAAAGGCGAGATTTGGGAATGCGAACGATGTCATAAAAAGATTTGCTGGGAAGAAGGCAGTGCTGACGAACTAGTAGATTTTTGCGATGATTGTTGGTACGATATTGAAGTTTTGGGCCACGAATATTCAACTGGTGTTGTTAGCACTTGGAGACTGAACTATGAAACAACATGAAGCAGTCATTCTCGCGATGAAACAAAACGGCGGTTACGCCACGCTTGGTCAGTTGTATCAGGCTGTGCCGAAAATCCCCGATTGCACATGGACAACAAAAACTCCTTTCGCCAGCATACGTCGCATTGTGCAAGAACACGACGAGTTTTTCAAAATCCGACCTGGCCTTTGGGCTTTGACATCCGAAAAGGAGAAAGTTCTTCGGTTATTCTCTGGTGAAACGGCACAAGCCAGAGAACGAGAATATTCCCATTACTTCTTCCAAGGGTTGGTTGTGGAAATCGGCAATTTGAAGGGATTTGAGACTTTCGTTCCTCCCCAAGATAAAAACAGACCTTATGCGAATCAAAAACTTGGAAGTGTTGCTTCTCTTTCAAGATTGCATGAATTTACGTTTTCTGACATCTTGCGAAAAGCCCAATCAATTGATGTTTCTTGGTTCAATGACCGTAGATTTCCAAATTCTTTTTTTGAAGTCGAACACTCGACGGATATTTACAACTCCTTGCTCAAATTTGTAGAGTTTCAGGACTTCAGGACAAATTTTTATATTGTGGCTGATGCTCAAAGACGAGCAGAGTTTGAAGGCAAAATTTCCCAAAGTGCCTTCACGCCAATCAAGCAGTTTGTCAAATTCTGGAATTACGACTCGGTAGTGGACTTACATGCGAAAGCAACGGCGAACAATCTTGCAGAACAGGCATTGCTATGAAAGTAAAAGACCTATTGGCGGTACTGTCTCAGATGCCTGCGGACGTGGATGTTGTTATCAAAGGATATGAGGGTGGCGTAGATGATGTTGTAAATGTGAAGTTGGTCAAAATCAAAAAAGACGTACACAGTGAATGGTATTATGGCAGGCATGAAATAGATGAGGAGGGCGATATTCAAGTCGTGTTTATTCAACGGGAAGAACGTAAGTCTGATTAATTGAATTTCTCAGTTAAAACCTGACATGTCCCCGCGAGAGTCCGATTAACCGAAGCCGATGTCCATGCAATCGTCACGGTCAACAGCGGCGCGGGTGAGACATGTCAGGTTTCCGCGAGTTCTGATTTCCGAAATGGGACACACAATTCCCACACAACTTTCTTATCGTTGCCTTAGTCTCATTTCAGGCGCGGTTCATGTCCGCATGTAAAATGGGAAGTGCATTCTCCTCGAACACACCTGCCCTGGCGGGCGGTGCCAGGGAACCCCGTCAGGCCAGTGGCAGGCCAAACCGGGGTTTGGGTTTTAAAAGGTATTTCCTCTACCCCACCCTCTTCCAGCCCTTCATCTTCGGCAGATTTTTGATGTCATCCAAATCCTCCACGAACATGGCGGTGAAGCCGCAGTCTTTGCAGACATAGGCGATGAGATAGATTTCGTTCTCTTCGTCTTCCAGGTCAACGAAATCACTGCCTGCGCGAAATTCGGCCTCGGGATTGGAATAGACTTCGCTGGAATTACACATGGGGCAACGTCCGTTTTTCATGGGAGTCTCCTTGTCCAACAAAAGATGCTATCCGTAAGTATACCCAAACGGGAACTGGTTGACGATGACTGTTGTCCACGCGCGGGGAATCGTGAGCCGTTTCGCTCACGCTTTTTTATTCCTTTTCTTCGATCTCCAAATGGAAGTGATGCAGGATGCGGTGCAGGATTGGCGTCACCATCACGCCCGCCGCCACCAGGATGATCATCCCGGCGAACAAGGCATAAAACGAGGCGAACCATTTTCCGGCAACGGTTTGGAGGGACGCCACCGGACCCATCCCGCCGAGCAGCATGGACGCGTTGAGCAGGGAGTCCAGCCACGACAGGCCCTCGAAAACGTGGTAGCCGACCACGCCAATGCCAAGTGAAAACATTAATATGCTCGTGCCAAGTGCAGTGAATCGCAACATGCGCTTGGTGAATTCCGAGCGGCTTGCCAACGGTTCCTTACGGTGTTCGAACATTCCGCCTCCTGTGAAGATTGTATTGTACCTGTTATGCGCGCACGTGAAGCGCGCGCTGAAAATCGGGTATCATGCCTGCATCACATCTTAAAAGGAAAAACCAATGGATTCAATCCTCCTCATTATCCTCATCGGACTCGCAGGCGGCATCGCTGTTGGCCTGCAAAGTCCGCTCGCCAGCCTGATGAGCCAGCGCCTCGGGATGTTGGAGAGCGTCTTCATCGTCCACGCGGGCGGGGCGCTCATCGCGCTGATCCCGCTCCTCGTCTACGGCGGCGGAAAGTTGGGACAGTGGCGCAGCGTCCCGTGGTACGCGCTGTTGGCGGGCGTCTTTGGCCTCGTCGTGATCGGCGCCATCAGTTACATGATCCCGCGCATCGGCGTGGCGGGCTCCATCATCACCGTGGTGGCGGGACAACTCCTCGTCGGGACGATCCTCGACCAATTCGGCTGGCTGGGCGCCATGCAACGTCCGCTGGACGCGACGCGCCTGCTCGGGCTGGCAGTCGTTTTGATCGGCGTCTGGCTGACGGTGAAATGAATCGGTTCAAACGAGTAGGGGGCATCCCTCATCCGCCCGTGGCCGGGAAGTACGGCGCCAGATGGCTTGTCATCAGGAGCAGGAAGGAGGCGTTGTTGATCAGCAGAAGGAACAGAAATAAAAGCAGGGTCCATTCCAGCCATTCCTGCTTCGGCAGGTCTGCGAACGACAAGGCGATGAAGAGGAGCAAGGCATAGGTCCAATTGGGCGTGTAAAGGAAGGGTTCGCGTCCGTAGAAGAGATGCAGGATCAGGTTCAGCAGTAATACAGATAAAAAGGCAAGTTGAAAGGGAAAGAAGGGTGACTTCTTCCCGCGCCAGATAAAACGCGAACCTGCCCCGACCAGCAATGCCACCCAAAGGGCAAGCGTGGGAAGTCCCAATCGAAAGGAAAGATATTCCTTCAAACCCAAGGGCGGATGGAAAAAGTTGAACTTGGGGAACGGTTCACGCCCTGCCTTGTCAACGCGGCTGACAACTGGCGGGACAGCGACCACATCGTAGAAAAGCATATTCTTCGCCACCAGCGCGAAGCGATTGGGGAGTTGCGTCCACGCCTGCAAATAGGAGGCGTGCTGTGTCTCCGACATCAGCAGGTCCGAGGGGACGAAGAACAGCTTGATGTTTCCCGGATATACGAGGACGGTCAAAATAGTTAATGCGATTCCAATCGTCAGCAAGGCGCTTGCAAAACGCGCCCACTCACGCCCATCCCGCCGAATCAATAGGAAGGCAAGCAGGCTTTGGGCAACATTCGATATTGTGATTCCGAGGGTCAGCAAACCGGGCGCCAGAAAATCCTTTAATGGGCGTGTGCGCGATAGCAGGAACACGAAAAACCAGAGCAGGCTGAACGCGGAAAAAATATACGTTTCGGTCACCGATCCAAAGACCAGGTGAGAGGCCGAAAGCGCCAGCAGGCCGCTGAATGCCAGGGCATAGGAGGGTATGCGACTGGTCTGATAAACAAAATACCAGGCGAGAAATACACAGGCAGAGGCGGCCAGGGAAATTAGCAACAGCGAAGCCAGCCGCCAGTCTCCACCATGCAGGAAAGCCAGCGTGGAGGAAGCGCCCCGCAGAACGAGCAGGGCCAGCGGATGAACCGCCCGGCCAATGGGACATCCCTGCTCCGTGCCAAAGCACACCTGCCAGGAGTAGGTATCGGAGGCAAAAAAAGTGTTGTTGAGATTCAACCCATCCACAGGCGGGTTATAACCATGCGCCAGGATGAAGTAACCGGGGAAGACGGCCGCGGCGGCAAACAGGCCCGGCAGGTTTTCCTCCAGCCAGTCGCCGAGGACTCGCCGCCGCGCGGCATTCAGCAGCGGCAGGCTCTGCGCCCGCGAGATGCAGATGCCCAGCGCGGAAAGTCCTGCGGCCAGGCCGAACCCGATCCACGCGAGATTGCCGGTTGGCGGCAGGAATTGTTCCGGATGGAAAAGGATGGGAAATTGCAGGGCAATGGCGATCACTCCCGCGTCGAACAGCAGGAAGATGAGGGCCGTCAGCGCCATGCGCCATTGCAGGAATTCACGGAGGGCTTTAAGAAGCCGATGCTGCGCAAGGAAGATTCCGCTTCCATAAAAAAGCACAAGCCCTGCCGCCAGAAACATTTGTTGCCAGCCGGCGGGAAACGCCCGTTGGATGAGCGCTAGATGGATGAGGCTTGGAACGGTCGCGATAACCCCGCTAATCAGGATGGGCTTTGAAACATGCGCTCGAATGGCGGGAAAACTGATCCACAGTAAAAATACGAAGGACAGCGTTGGCGCTCCGACCATAAATACCTGGTCGAGGAGCGCCTTATGGTGGAAATCGAAATATTGAATCCCAAGCGCCAGGCTGATTCCCAGCCCAATCAGAAGAGCGATCAATCCTCGAAGCAGAAACAAATTACGATTCATCGTTTGTTGTTTTTAAACCTCTATATAATACCCACGGTCACAAATTGCGCTTTCCGCCTTCTAAAAAAGCGCAATTTGTGACCGAGTGCGGTATAAATTTGGACTGCCATCCCGTCACTCGTCATTCGATCCATTCCTGGTTGGGATGGGGGGATTATACCCAATCCTGGCCGCGCGGCGATTGAAAAACCGCCCCGCCCTTCCCCCTTTCCCAAATCTTGTTAGCGCGCCAAAGTGCTGGGATAACAATCCAGTTTGGGTAGCAGTTGAACTGCCACCCCATCGGTTTGGCGTGCTAACCAAATCTTTGGATTTGGGAAAGATGAAGGTAAAATACCGGCATGGGCGTTCTCTTTCTCGTCGCCACCCCCATCGGCAACCTCGAAGACCTGTCCCCGCGCGCCGTGCGCGTCCTGCGCGAGTCCAAACTTATCGCTGCCGAGGACACCCGTCACACCGGGATATTGCTCAAGCGCTTCGAGATCCAAACTCCCCTCACCAGTTACTTCGAGCATAACAAACTCCACAAACTGGACGCCATTCTCGCCGCGCTCGCGGACGGGAACGTGGCGCTGGTTTCGGACGCGGGGACGCCTGCCATCAACGATCCCGGCTACGAACTCGTCCGCGCCGCCCTCGCTTCCGGCTTCGACGTTCGGCCGGTTCCCGGACCATCGGCCCCCGTCGCCGCCCTGAGCGTTTCTGGCCTGCCCACCGACGCGTTCACCTACCTCGGCTACCTCCCCCACAAACCCACCGAGCGGCGGAAATTTGTAACGCAAATTGCCAATTTGCGCCACACGCTCATCTTCCTCGAATCCCCCCATCGCCTCCTCGCATCCCTCGCGGACCTGCTCGCGATCCTCGGCGACCGTCAAATTTGCGTCGCGCGTGAAATGACCAAACTCTTCGAAGAATACTGGCGCGGACCCATCAGCGGCGCGCTGGCGCATTTCCAGTCGCGCGAGGTGCGCGGGGAGTTTACGTTGGTCGTGGGAGGAAAGATGAAAGAAGAAAGAAGTCTGTGGAGCGAGGAAGAGTTGCTCGCCGCGATTGATGCAGGATTGAACAGCGGCAAATCCGCGAAGGAGATTTCCGCCGAACTCGCGGAACAAAGCGGATGGAGAAAAAAGGAAGTCTACGCGTTGGTGATTCAAAAAGGATGAGATCATGAGCCTTGAAATATCCACCGAACAAAATGAAATCAAAGAAATCCCAGTTCGTTACCCTTTCCCCAACCCCTGGTGGGGACGGGTATTGTACAGCCTGTTTATCACGGTCGTACCGATTTTCTCCTTCTTCGCAATCCACATCCTCGAACCCGAGTGGCAATCCGGGAAATTGTCTGATTACATCGTCTTGCTGCTTTTCCCGGAAGCTTCCCTGCTGTTTCTGATTCTCCTCGCCTATTCGATCATCTGTTACCTGCTCCTGATGATTGCCCCGGTTCGCTATTCGCAGTCGTTTCCTGTCCGTTTGGGGATTTATACCGGCGTCCTGCTTGCCCTGCAATACAGCATTATTTTATTCGTTTACGGTTTCAATGGTGAACTTTTCATGTTCATTCCGGTCTGGGTTTCCCTGCCGGTCGTTTTTTGGTTATCCGGCAAGGCGATACACAAATGGGGCAAACGTGTGGTGGCCAGTGTGCTTGCAATTCTAGCCGGCGGAGGCTTCCTGGTCTTCGCCATTATTTCGCGCGACCTGTTTACCGGCTTGTTCCTTGTTTGGATTGGGCTGGTGATGGGCGGACCTTTTTGGTCATTTCTGCTCGCTCTTCAAGCAACAATCTGGCTCATCAAAAACCACGAGACAAAATTTACGCTCCCCCATGGACTCGGGCTGCTTGCGTGGCTGGGAGTTTATGCCGCGGCCTGGCGATACGATATTCTGAAAATGTTCGAACTCTACGCCGTCCTCCCGCCCGTGCCTCCCGATTGTTACATCGCCACCGCCGCCGCACAGGGACATCCGCACTTCGTTGGCTCACGGCTTGTCAAACGGTCTAACGGGAAATGGATGCAGGTAAACCGTCAGTTGCAAATCTTGAAGTGCGCGGAATTGGCCCTGATGGGACTGTCCCCGCGCCTGCACAAACCGCTCCGAATGATTTATGACGCGGTGGGCAGGCCGCTCGCGCGTAGAATCAAGAATCCAATTGTCGCGGATATTGCCTATCTGTTTTTGAAACCGTGGGAAATTCTTGCATCTGTGAGTTTGAGTAGAATCATTCCTGAAATTGATTCCATTTCAAAGAAGATTTACACAAATTCCAAGTGAACCGATGAACTACACCCCCCTCTCCCTGCTTCAATTCCAAAATTGCCTTTCCTCCTTTGGCGGACCGGCTCGGTGACGAGGCCGGGTTTCATATTTTCGCCTTGTCTTGCGCCGCGCAGAAAAAGGCCGCGAGGGGGACTTTGCAAAGTTGACCATCCTTCGCTCCCTTCGCGATTCCAAAATTCCTATTCCACCGAAATCAAAAACGGATAGTGCGGCTGGCCGCCGTCCTGCACTTCGATCTCCTGCGCGGAATATT
>CAYJLS010000021.1:0-35900 GCA_964371065.1 uncultured Anaerolineaceae bacterium
GCGCGATCTCTCCGACATTATACGCCGCGCCAATCGCCAGTCCCTCGCCGAGGTTATGGAAGCCGATGCCGACCGCAATCATGAACGCGACCGCCAGGCGGCGATCCGTTTCGTTACCCGTCGCGGCGGACTGGCGCTTTGAGATGGCGTCCAGCAGGAGGAAGGTCGCGACCGAGCCGATGCCGATCAGCCCGATGCCCTGAAACGCGGACGGCACTTCCGCGGCCACGTCCAGCGCTTCGGCGAGCGTGTCGAGACCGAGGAAAATAAGCAAGCCAGCCGTGACTGCCATCAGGAAAGTCATGGCGCGGCGGCCAAGTTGTCGCAGGGCGGGGAACCAGAAGATGCCGAGAAAAATGGGGATGACGCCCACGTACAAACCAATCAGCGTGAAGCCCCAGAAGGTTGCTCCCGTTGGCTGTGGCGTTTCAAACGCGACCGGGATTTCCAGGTTGAAAGCAATCGCGTTGCTGGAAAAAATTGTGAGCGTGTACGCTTCTCCATGCGCCCAGGGATAGTTGATGTGAATGACGGCTTTGCCGAGTCGCGGAAGGGATGTGTTGGGTTCCATCGTAAATGGCATGACCGCCGAGTTGATCACGATTTGCGCGATGGTGATTTCTTCGGGACTTGTATTGCGGACGTACAGGTCAATGCCGCCGCGTTGGAGGACGTAACGTTCGACATCCAGACCTTCGACGGGCGCGGCCGAATCGAGGTCGAGTCCGCCGCCCGTGCGGAGGAAGAGCGCGATCACTCCCGCGAGGAGAAGGATCGGGAGCAGGAGCAGGCCGAAGGTCCGAATTGTGAGGCGAGGGGATTGAGTCGTCTGGTTGTTCATGGCTGCCTCTCAATCATTCCGTCACTTCGAACATGCCGTTCCAGCCTAGTTCGGCAAACTCGGTTACGTGCGCATGGAACATGTACATGCCTGGGTATTTGTACGAGAATTCCAAAATGCCGCGCTGGGCCTGTCCCTGGATGACCGTGTCGGTGAACTCGGCAGGCGTGAGACTTGTGCCAGTGGGGTAGTATTGGAAGAAATTCGCGTGCAGGTGGAAGGAGTTGAGCAAATCGAATTCAAGGATGTTGACGAGATAGATGCGGACCGTTTCACCGACCCGAATTTGGATGGGATGGTTCTGATAATAAAAGGGAATTGCGTTGACAGCGTAGAAATCGTTCGCGTCGTCGAAGTCCACATCGAAACCGCTCATGACCATGATGAGTTCGTGGTCAACAGGCGAACGGCCCGCTTTCGGATCAATAATGAACGCGCCGTAGAGTCCCTTGGCGATGTGACGCGCCAAGGGAAAAACGTGGCAGTGATAAAGGTGAATCCCGAATGGCTCTGCATCGAATTCATAGACGAATGTCTCGCCCGGCTGAACCATGCCGCCTGGGCCCGTGCCAGGGACGCCATCCATCGCGCCCGGGTGAAAACCATGAAAGTGCATACTGTGCGGATGGTTGCTTCCGTTCGAGAAATGAACGCGAATCAGATCGCCCTCGGTGCATCGCAGGGTGGGACCGGGAATACGCCCGTTATACGTCCACGCGGGAAATTCAATGCCTGGCACGATCTCGATGTTCTTATTGATCGCGACGATCTTGTACTCCCGCAGGGTACGCCCATCGGGAAGGGTGGAACCCTCACCGTAGTCAAATTCTGTCAGGGTCTCCGATGGGTTGAATCCGTTCTTTTCATAATCCACATCGCCAGTACCGGGCAAGGTGTCTTCGCCATGCCCCATTTGCGCGGGCGCGTGGCTGGGATGCCCCGCCTGGGACTCCGTCCGCCCGAAGAGGAGCGCGCCTGCGGCGCCGGCCAGTCCTATTCCGCCCAGTTTGAGAAAGTTGCGTCGGGATATTGTAGTCATTATGCCTCCGAATATCAGTAAATACTAACTCTAAATTTAGGCTACCCTAAATTATTGTAGCCCGACGAAGGTTGCATGTCAAGGGTGTAAAATAGGGACGCGGCGAATATGGTCAACGGATGCCTTCGGCAAAACGGATAATCGGATGGGGTACCGCAGGATTGGAAGTCGCTCTATCCGTTTATCCGTTTGAAATCCGCTGACCACAAAACAAACAAGGAAAGTCTCATCGAAAGAGAAAATCGAACTATGACCCTCCTCTCCGAAATCAACGAACAACCCGAACGGATCGCGTCCCTGCTGGCATCGCAAAAAAAGACGGCCGAACAGATCGCCGCCGCGATCCAGAAACGCGATATCCAATATGTTTTCCTCGCGGCGCGCGGCACGTCGGACAACGCGGGGCGCTACGCCAACTATCTGCTCGGCGCGCAGAACGGACTGCCGCTGGCGCTGGCGACGCCCTCGCTGTTCACATATTACAAACGCCCGCCGAAGTTGAAGAACGCACTGGTGGTGGGAATTTCGCAATCGGGACAGTCGCCCGACATCGTTAGTGTTTTGGAGGAGGGGAAGAGGCAGGGATGCGCCACGCTCGCCATCACCAACGAGCCCCAATCACCAATTACCAATTACGCCGACTTTCTCATTGACATCCAGGCGGGCGCGGAAAAATCCGTGGCCGCGACCAAAACCTACACGGCAGAGTTGATGTGTGTGGCGATGCTTTCCGCCGCGCTGAGCGAAAATAAAAAACGCTGGGCGGAACTGGGCCAGGTGGCGGGCTGGATGAAGTCCGCCTTGAAGCAGAATGGATTCATTTCTCAGGCCGCACAGCGCTATCGTTACATGGATCGGACGGTCGTGCTGGGGCGCGGCTTCAATTATTCCACCGCTTTCGAATGGGCTTTGAAACTAAAAGAGTTGACCTACATCATCGCCGAGCCGTATTCCTCCGCGGATTTCGCGCACGGGCCGATCGCGATGGTGGATTCTGGTTTCCCCGTTTTGGCAGTCGCGCCGAAGGGCAAAGTGTTTCAGACCATGCTGGAGGCGCTCCGCCACCTGCGCGCAGATTATGGCGCGGAACTTGTGATCATCTCCAACGATAAGAGGGCATTATCTCTCGCGCAACTGCCGTTGACGATTTCCACCGATGTGCCAGAATGGTTGTCACCGCTGGTGGGAATCGTCCCCGCGCAATTGTTCGCCTATCATCTCACCGTCGCAAAGGGATTCGATGCCGAACGTCCGCGTGGACTGCGCAAGGTGACGGAAACGCGGTGAACGGGGCTGTGATCGGCTTAATACTTTCCGTAGTTGATTGGTTCGCTCATCCGCGGCGCGCCCGTCTCGCCGTAATTGAAGAAGGGAATATTTGTCCGCTAATCTACGCTAATCTTCGCGAATAATACGCGATAGGCGATAGTACTGGGCTTTTTTTGAGGTTGTGAGAGCCATGCGTTTCCATTCCAATTCGTTTTCCGCGCCAAAGTTGATGAGGAGACCGACGGGCATTCCTGTGGCCTTCAAGTAGTTGATCAATTGGGATTCCTCTCGCGAAGTCAAATGATCAAGTGCCTTTAGCTCGACGATAATTTTATCGAAGCAAAACAAATCGGCAACGTAGAATTTTTTCAAGGCTCTTTCTTTGTATCGAACAACAATCTCGTGTTGCGGCTTGGCTGGGATTTTGCGATCTGCCGCTTCCATCTCCATTGCCTCTTGGTATACAGGCTCCAAAAAGCCTGGGCCAAGTTGATTATAAACTTCCATCGCCGCGCCGATGATTGCGTACACTTCATCTTTGAATATCAGTTCCATGATTTCATCCTTGCGGTTTGAAGTTGTGCAACTTTCCGATTCCATTCGCGCAGATTGGCGAAGATTAGCGGATCAATATCTCCCATAATTGATCGGCTCGCTCATCAGCGGTGTGACCTTTAGTCTTTCCTGCGCGCCGAGTTTCTGCCAATATTCTTCGCGATCTTTCACGCCGTAGACCCACTCGTCCAAATATTGCTTGACCGATTCCGGCGACTCGCTGATCTTGTCCCAGGCCATGTAGAACTCATTGTCGCGGTCGTAGTATCCCTGCGCGTACGAGGGATGGCAGGCAAACGGGACGTGACACACCGCGCTGACGATGATGCCGGGGATCATGGTGCGGTTCGGGTCGGATCGGATAACGGATTCGTCCACGATCTCCTCGGCGGACAGGATGACCTTCTTCGCCGCGAACGCCGCTTCCTTCTGTTCACCGATGATGCCCCACAGGTGCACGTTGCCCTGCGCGTCCGCGCGTTGCGCGTGGACAATAGCCACATCCGGGTTCAGCGCGGGGACCGCGACCAGGTCCGGGCCGCCGTAGGGGTCCGCGATCCGCTTGATGTTGGGGTTGACCGCCTCGAGGTCCGATGCGCCCGTCTGCTTCATCGGCAGGAACGGCAGTCCCGCCGCGCCGGCTTGCAGGCGCGTGATCATCCCGAAGTGGGAATATTCCTCCCACTCGATTTCGCCGCGTTCGAGCGCGGCGCGGACGAGGCGCAGGCTCCCAACGCCGGGGTTGCCCATGTACGAGAAGATGACCTTGCGCGCGCAGCCTGCCGCGACCATCTGGTCGTAGATCAGGTCGGGGGTGGCGCGGGCGAGGGTCAAATCTTTTTTGCGCTGGCGGATGATTTCGTGTCCCGCCGCGAACGGGATCAGGTGCGTGAATCCCGCCGCGTAGACGGTATCCCCGTCGTTGACAAAATTTGCAATGGCTTCGGAAAGTGGGATGAGTTTGGTCATGGTCGCTTTTGTGGCTGTTTGGCCCTGGCTTTTTCTTTTTTGGCGGCTTCGCGGCGTTCCTGGATTTTGCGGATGGAATGGAAGCGGTCGGCGGCTTGGGGAGGCGCGGCTGTCTTGCGGAGCAGGAAACCGACCATGAATAGCAGTACGCCGCCGCACAGCCATTCGTACTGGGCGCGGCCGGTGTTCGTACTGATGGCGCTGGCGTCGGACGCGATGAACAGCAGGAACAATCCGATGCCGATCAAAAAGAAAAAGGTTCCAACGCGGGCGAGGAAGTCTTTCATGGGAAAGTAGAGCGAGATATTATCTCGCTCTACTATTTTCCTTCAAATTATTGGCGGGCGGTTTTCTTCGCCATTTTCTTGGCAGGTTTCGTCGCGGCTTTCTTGACGACTTTCTTCGCGGCCTTTTTTGGCGCGGCCTTCTTGACCAGCGTTTGGATCTGCTCGTGCATGTAGAGTTGCACGTAGTAGTAACCGCCGCCGTTCTTGCCGCTCGCGCCGGAGCCTTTCCAGCCGCCGAAGGGTTGGAAGCCCGGCCACGCGCCGGTGGTCGCGCCTTGCGGACGGTTGGCGTAGGTCACACCCGCTTCGATGTTGTCGAAGAACCAGGTTGTCTCTTTGGGCGAGCCGTAGAAACCAGCCGTCAGCCCGTAGTTGACGCTGTTTGCGATTTTCATGGCCTGGTCGAGCCCCTCCACTTTGCCGATGGTGGTGATGGGCAGGAACATTTCGTACTGCCACAAGCGATGGCTGAACGGCAGGTCGGTGACGAAGGTCGGTTCGCAGAAGTAGCCTCGGTCGAAGCCGCCGCCGATCTTCACGTGCCCGCCAGTCAGGAAGTGTCCGCCCGCCTGGTTGATCTCCTCGGTGAAGTTCTTGAAGTCGTTGTACGCCTTCTGGTTGATGACCGGGCCGAGATAGGTGGCGCGCTCGGTTGGGTCGCCGATGACCAGCGCATCGGTTTTTACTTTCAGTTTAGCGATCAGTTCATCATAAACCGGCGCCTCCACGATCACGCGCGAATCCGCCGAGCATTTCTGTCCTTGCAGGCCAAACGCCGAGCGGACGATGCCGATGGCGGCGTCATCCAAATTGGCGTTGCGCGAGACGATGGTGGGATTCTTGCCGCCCAGTTCCAGCACCACCGGGCGGACGTAGTTGCGCTGGGCGAAGTCGCGGTACAGTTTCATGCCCACGTCGAACGAGCCGGTGAAGGTCGCGCCGTCGAACTCGGGGCTGTCCACCAGCGCCTGCCCGATGGTCGAGCCGGGCCCGGTGACGAAGTTGACCACCCCGTCCGGGAAGCCCGCATCGCGCAGGCATTCGGCGTACAGGCGCACGATCCAGGCGGTGTCGGTCGCGGGTTTGAAGACGACCGTGTTGCCCGCCGTGAGCGCCGCGCCGGTCGGGCCGCCGGTCAGTGCGAAGGGGAAGTTGAACGGGGAAATCACCAGCCACACGCCGTACGGTTTTAACACCGACATGTTCGTGGCGTCGTAGCCCACCAGCGGGTCCTTGCCCATCGGCTTGATGAAACCGCCGTTCTGCTCCATCATCAGCGCGGAATACGACATCAGGTCGGCGGTCTCCTGCACGTCGCCGAGCGACTCCATGCGGTTCTTACCCACGTTCATGGCCATGGCCGCGCCCAGTTCGAAGATGCGCTTCTCGATCAACGAAGCCGCCTTGCGCACCAGTTTGACGCGCGTCTTCCAGGGCGTGCGGCTCCAGGCCGGGGAGGCGCGCCGCGCCGCATCAATCGCCATCTGGGCGTGCGCGGCGTTGCCTTTTTGCATGACGCCCAGAACCCAGTCCGTGTTGATCGGCGAGCGGACTTCAAATTTCTCATCGGCAAACACTTCCTTGCCGTTAATGATCATCCCATATTCCCTGCCCAGATTTTGCTTGAGCGCGGCAACCGCTTTGTCGAAGCCCTTGTGCAGTTCTTCGGGCGGGTTGAACATAGTGGCGTAGGTTAACTTGAAAGCCATGGAAAACCTCCAGTTTGATAGTTTGGTAGTTTCGTAGTTGAGTAGTTTGATAGTTTTGTGGTTCTCGAAATCACCCAACTACCCAACTATCTAACTACCGAACTACCTAATTAAACAAAGTATAGCGTAGGACATGCCAACCGTCAAAGTGACGAAATTCCTCATTTCAGAAACCTGGTTTTTGATGTAAGCCTGAAAGTAGACGTGGCGTCAGGATTGCAAGAAAAGGAGACTCGATGACAACCCCTCGCCTCTTTCCGACTTTGGGCCTGCTCGCCGTTTTACTGGCCTCTGCCTGCGCCCCGGCCGCGACCTCGCCAACGCCCGCGCCGGTCGCAGCGACCCTCACCGAAAGCGCCGCGCCGGCCAACCTCCCCACCCAGCCCGAGGCGACCCTCGCTCCGACTGAGTCCGCGCTGCCCGTCGCTACCTCGCGCGGACCCAACCTCGAAGCCACCAATCCGACTACTGTCACATTGGCTTCGGGCGGGTTGCAACTGGTCGAGTTTTTCCGCTTCACCTGATCCACCTGCCGCGCGATGGCGCCCATGGTTCATGGGCTCGAAGCAAAATATTTTGGCCGAATCAAGTTTTCATTCCTCGACGCCGACGATCCCGCCACGATGGAATTCCAGCGCACGCTCGGTTTCCGCTACCAGCCCGAACTTTACCTGCTGGATGCGGACGGGAATGTCTTGCAGAAATTCGTGGGCTTTGTTTCGCAGGAAGAATTGGAGGCGGCCTTCGGGCAGGTTCTCCCGTAGAGACGTTGCATTTCCGTAGAGACGTTGCATTTCCGTAGAGACGTTGCATTGCAACGTCTCTACGGGGAAACAGCCGCGCGACCTTTTGGCCGCGCGGTTGTTTTATGGTTGGAATATCTTTCTTGACAGTACAAATGCCAACGCTGATAATATAGGAAGATGACAACCTCTCCCCTCACTGTCGAAAATCTGTCCTTCCGCTACCGCGACCGAAAAGGCGCGGCCATCCACGAACTTTCGTTCGCGGCGGAGGCGGGCGAAATTCTTTTAATCGCGGGCGCCAGCGGATGCGGCAAGACCACGCTCATCCGCGCCATCAACGGATTGATCCCGCGCAGTTACAAGGGGGAGGTGGGCGGGCGCGTCCTCGTCTTTGGCGAGGACACGGCCAGGTGGAAACTTTCCCAAATTTCCCAGAAGATCGGAACTGTTTTACAAGACCCTGAACGCCAAATCCTCGGTACGAAGGTGTTGAACGAGGTGGCGTTTGGCTTGGAGAATCTCGGCCTGACGCGCGAGGAAATCTATCAACGCGTGGATGAGTCGCTGGCGCACTTGAAGATCCAGCATTTGCGCGAGCGTGACACGTTCTTGCTTTCGGGTGGGGAGAAGCAAAAGGTGGCGCTGGCGGGTGTGCTTGCCATGCATCCTTCGATTCTGTTGTTGGATGAGCCGCTCGCCAGCCTCGACCCGGCCTCCGCGGGGGAGACGCTGGACGCGGTGCGCGCCCTGGCCGACGAGGGCATGACCGTGCTGTTGGTGGAGCATCGCGTCGAGGACGTGCTTCGCATCCACCCGAAGCGCGTGCTTTACATGAGCGCGGGCGAAATTCGTTACCTTGGCGGCGTGGACGGGTTATCACGAGTGGTGAACTATCACGAGGTCAAACTTCCCGCAGAGCAAATCGTCCAGCGGGCGCGGCGCGACCCGCCCCCGGCGGAGATCAACGTCCTGCCCGGCGCGGCCGCCCAAACGTCAAGGAATGATGCGCTGGTCAGGTTTGAGAATGTCGCCTTCGGCTACGAGTCGGATGTCGAAATCCTGCACGGAATTAATTTGGAGATCAAACGCGGCGACGTGATCGCGGTGTTGGGGCCGAATGGCGCGGGCAAGACAACTTTCGTCAAGCACGCCATCGGATTGCTCAAACCAAAATCGGGACGCGTGCTCGTGAACGACAAGGATACGAAAGAGTCCAGTGTGGCCGAAATTGCCAGTACGCTCGGTTATGTTTTCCAGAGTCCCAGCCACATGCTGTTCGCGCCGACGGTGCGCGAGGAACTGGCATTTGGCCCGACCAATCTCAAACATCCGAAAGACGAAATCGAAAAGGAGGTGCAAGAGGCGCTAAGAATTGTGAACCTGTCTGAGGTTGAGCAAGACCCCCCGCTGGCGTTGTCGTTCGGCCAGCAAAAGCGCGTCAGCATCGCGGCCATCCTGGCCATGCGCTCCCGCATTCTCGTCATGGACGAGCCGACCGCGGGGCAGGATTACCAGAACTACATGAACTTCATGGACGCCATCCTGCAACTGCCCGGCTTCGAAGCGATCCTGTTCATCACGCACGATGTGGACCTGGCGCTGATCTACGCCAACCGTATCCTGCTGGTGGCGGATGGGCGACTCGCGGCGGACGGCGCGCCGCACGAAGTCCTGCGCGACTTCGCTCGACTACAGGCCTGCCGCGTCGTCCCCAGCTCGCTCCTGTCCCTGAACGTGAAGCGGTTCGCCGAGACGGGACGTTTCCTGCGGGCCGAGGCGCTGGCGCACGTGTAATTGTTTTGATCAAAATTTAGTAAATCATTGGTTCCACCGTCGTTGCGAGGAGGCCGATGGTCGAGTAGCGTTCTTCCCTGCACCGAACGCAGGGCGGTGTGCGTATCGAGACCAAGGCCGACGAAGCAATCTCCTCGAACACGGGGATTGCTTCGCAAAGAACGCTCGCAATGACGGAATGTGAAGGATAGTTGGAATCAAATTCGTGATTTTCCAAACTTTTCAAAAGGAGAATGAAATGGATAAACGTCTGTCTTCCGTGTTGATCTGGCTGGTGGCGATCTTTGCCATCTTCGCCGTCATCGTATTCGTGCTGGGCAACCTGCTCGGCATCGAACGCTTCCAGACCGACAATGCCACGCTCGGTTTGCGGTTTGGATTCGTCATCCTCGGCCTGTTGATTGCCTTCGCGGTGTACTTCTTCAACAAGGACAACCAGGCCTGGGAAGTGGGCACGCGCGAGGTGGTGTGGATGGCCATCGGCGCGGCGCTGTATGCCGTGTTCTCGTATGTGTTTAATGGCACCGTTTTCGTTGTGCCATCACTGAGCCAGGTTGCGCTTCGCCCCGCCATTGCGATTCCAATGTTCTTTGGTTATGCCTTTGGTCCGATCGTCGGCTTCTTCACGGGCGCAGTCGGTAACATGTTTGGCGATGCTCTGACAGGTTTTGGCCTCTCGCCACAGTGGAGCATCGGGAATGGCCTAGTTGGTTTTGTCGCTGGCTTGGCGATGTTGTCCTCCGACAAGAAGAAGAGCATTAACAACATTTTGATTGCGGGCACGGTGCTTGTTCTGGTTGCAGTGGTACTTTACTTCTTAAATCCGACGATCAGCAACCTGAATTATTACAATCCCGAAAATGACACCTTCGGTGAAACTCAACTCAGTATGTTGGCAGGTATCTCCATCCTGATTGGTCTGGTAATAGTGCTGATCGTCCGCTTTGCGTTTGGTAAAAATGAAGATGTCGCAGCGGCGGTCATCTGGGGCATGCTCGGAAATCTCCTCGGCATCGGCTTTGCGGCCATCTCGGACATTTGGATCAACGGATACAGCCCCGCGGCCGCCATCGTGGGCGAGTTCCTGCCCGCGGCAGGCCCCAATCTGATCTTTGCCGCCTTCCTTGTGCCGTTACTCGTGGTCGCGTACGCGGCCGTCCAGAAGCAGTCGGGAAGATAACCAGTCATCAGTAATCGGTAATCAGTGATCAGTGGTCTGCCCGGCCGCTGGTCACTGATCCCACTGATGACTGATAACTGATAACTGATAACTGATAACTGATAACTATGCTCGTAGCCTGGCGTTACCGCAAACGTGAGCATTCCTTCATCCAGTCCTTCGATCCGCGCGCCTGGATCATGTTTTACGGCTGCTTTTTGATGTCCACCCTGGCGTTCTGGGACGTGCGCTACCTCTTGCCGTTCTTCGGGATCGCCTGGTTTGTCCTGCTTACTTCGGGGGTCAAATGGTACGAAATGCGCCGCGCGTTCCTTTTCATTCTCGGCTTTGTCTTTATCTTCGCTTTCCTCACCTTCCTGACCGGCCGCGGCGGGACGGAACTGTACGCGCAAGAGCATCTCATCCGGCGGTTCGAGGCCTCCTTCTCCATCTTCGGCTGGACTCCCGCGCTGGACATTACCATCGAGCGCGTCTTCTTCGCGGTCTCGCAATTCGTGCGCGTTTCCAGTATCGCCGTGATGACGATCCTGATCCCGTACTCGCTCGACCCCGCTTTGTACGGAATCACCTTCCGCGGACTCGGCCTGCCCGACAAGATCGCCTACGCCATGGATTTGACCATGCGCTTCATCCCGACCTTCAGCCGCGATTTCCAACTGACGATGGACGCCCAGCGCGCGCGCGGCTACGAACTGGAAAAAATAAAAGGCGGGCTGTTCGAGCAAGTCCGCAAACTGGGCCCGCTGATGGTGCCCGTCACCATCCACGCCATCATCGGGAGCGAGGACATCATTGACGCCATGGACTTGCGCGCCTTCGGCATCGGTCCGCGCACGTGGTTGCAGAATCTTATTTATAAATTCAAGGATCGTGTTTTGATTGGGGTGGGCTTGACGATTTTGCTGTTCTCGCTGGCCTTGAGCGTGCTTGGTCAGGGAACATTCTGGGTCCCGCCGGGGTTGCTGGCGTTGGTGGGTGGGTGAAAATCCATTCCTGTAATTTTTTCCGGCAGGGACAGAAGTTTGCAAAAATCGTGTATGATTAGGGCAGGAGAAAGACCATGCTTGCAGAAACCCGTTATGAACATATCGTTTTGAGCGATTTGCACGTTCCCATGATCGCAGGGACAACGATGAAGGTGGCCGAACTTGTCCTTGCCCAGGCGGCGTATGGCTGGAGCGCGGAGGAATTGAGTCTCCAGTTTCCCCACTTAACGCTGGGGCAGATTCATTCCGCGCTGGCCTATTATTGGGATCATCGCGAAGAACTGGATGGGGACATTGAACGTCGCATGGAAAAAGTGGATCGCATTCAGAAGTCAACGCCTGTGCCTCCACTGGTAAGGCGGTTGAAGGAAAAGGGGCTGATCTAAATGGCGATTCCGTTTTACATGGATCATCACATCCCGAAGCCGATCACGACCGGCTTGCGTCTGCGGGATGTGGATGTGATCACTTGCTACGAGGATGGAACCGACCAACTTGACGACGACCTCTTACTTCAACGAGCGCATGAATTAAAACGAGCCTTGTTCACCCAGGACGATGATTTACTGGAAGAAGCGGCACGCTGGCAACGCGAAGGGAGATCGTTTTCGGGAGTGATATACGGTCATCAACTCCGCGTGACCATTGGCGTTTGTGTTCGTGATTTGGAAATCATCTCAAAAAGCGGGGAGATGACCGACTTGGAAAACCAGGTTGTGTACCTGCCTTTGTAATAATCCCTAACCGAATCAGTCTTCCTGGCTTCCAAAAATCTCCTATTCCAACCAATCCAATAATTTGTGCCACATCCTCGCGCCCGAGAGTGCGTCGCACCTGACGGGTTGGATGATCTGCCCAACGAGAATTATCCACTCGATGGAGTTAATCTCATTTAGCTTGGTGCGACGCACCCTCCTCTCACTCTACCCAATCCAAAATTTTGGTTAGCACGCCAAACCGATGGGGCGGCAGTTCAACTGCCGCCTAACCCCAGCGGTCATCCCAGCACTTTGGCGCGCTAACAAATTTTGTGCCACGCGCCCGCAAACGGCAAAAACCACGGACGGCCATCGTACAGTCCCAGCGGCGCGGAGGGGAAATCGAATTGCGCGAAGGGGTGCTCTTTGATCGTCCCGGCCAGCATCGCCTCGGCCACCGTTTTTCCGAGATACGTTCCCATCGCCACGCCGTGGCCCGCGTAGCCGAGCGCGTAAAACATTCCCGCTTCCTCACCGACGTGCGTCATCATGTCGAACGCAAAATCCAGCGTCCCGCCCCAAACATATTCCACCTTCGCATCGTGTAATTGCGGATACACCGTCACCATCTCGCGGCGCAAAATCTCGGCGCTCCTCGCAATCGTGTTTTCGTTTTCGGGGAAGAACGCGGCGCGTCCGCCGAAGATCATGCGCCCATCCCACAACCGAAAATAATTCAGGTAATGTTTGTAGTCGAAGATCATGCGGTTCTTCGGACTGAGTTCGCGCGCCAAATCGTCCGGTAATTTTTCCGTGGCGATGATGAACGACCCGATGGGGATGATCTTTCTTTGCAACGACTTCGTGACGCTTCCCGTGTAGCCGGACGTTGCCACCAAAACGGATTCGGCCTCGACCGTACCGCGTCCCGTTTCAACGACGAACCGCTTCCCGCGCCGCTCGAGCCTGGTGACGCGCGCCCGCGCGTGGAGCGTCGCCCCGGCGCTTTCGGCCGCGCCCGCGAGACCCGCGACGAACTGCGCGGGATTCAGTCCTCCGCTCACCTCGTCCACCAGCGCGCCGTGATAGACGCGCGAACCGATCTCGCTTTGCATTTCGCCTGGTAGCACAAGGTTTACCTTGTGGCCGAACTCCTTCGCCATGAACTCGGCTTCCTCTTTGAGCGCGTCGAAATGTTTCGGTTTGTTGGCCGCCAGCAAGTGACCCGTCCGCGCAAAGCCGCAGGAAATCTTTTCCTCGCGCACGATCTGTTCCACCGTGTCTATTGAATCCAGCGAGCATTGAAAGAGACGCTTCGCCAGGTCGCGGCCATATTTTTTGATGACAGTCTGCATCGGCAGTTTGAGTCCCGTCAACACCATGCCGCCGTTGCGCGAACTTGCGCCCCAGCCGATGGTCTCCGCTTCGAGGACGGCGACGCGCGTCCCGCGCTGCGCGAGGGTACGCGCGGCGGCCAGCCCGGTGAATCCGCTCCCGATAACGGCAACCTTCACAACGTCGGGAAGAGGCGGGAGGTCCTTGTCGGACGGCATGTCCACGGTGTCGTGCCAGAAAATCCGTTGTTTGAGCATCAGTCTTTTTTGTCTTTCCGCATTTGACTGGCCTGGATTACCACACCGACAATAATCAGCCCAATCAATGTCAGGGCGCGCACTGCTCCTGTAATTGGAAAGGCTTCGGTAATTAATGCGGCGCCCCCGATGGAGGAAAGAAAGATGACCGCCCAATCAAAGAACATGCCGATGATGATCGCTCCCAGGATGCCGCCGATCAGGTAGATGACCCAGGCGATGAGTCCCTGATCGAAGCCGAACCAACCTGCCAGACCGAGCAGGACGGAACCGCCCATCAGGAAGCCCGCCACGCCGATGGCAATCGTCTTGAGAAATATCGCAAGCACAGCGCCGCCAATGGCAAATAAAATGCCGAGGATGATCCCGGCCCACTCGTTATTGGTGATGGCCTGTGCGATCTGCCAGCCGGTCAGGAATCCGGCCGCGGCGATAAACAGCCAGAACAACTTGCGTCCCCAGACCAGCAGGGATGCGCCGAGAAGAGTATTGATGAGTAACATGGGAGACTCCTTTTGGGTAAAGGTATACACGTACACAGGTAGGCAGGTAAACAGGTTCGTCGCGTCAACGTGTGTACCTGTCTACTTGACTACTTGCCTGCTTTTCACCAAATCTCGCACCGCCCCCGCCAGCCCAGGCGGAAGCGAGGGGGAGATGCGCCGAAAGGTGGTGGCGGTCATGGGGGTGGTTGAATTTTCGATCACCTGCCGCAGGAAATAAACAGTTTCGGTGGGGGAGGCGGCGTACAACGTGTGGAACAAATCTGCCAGGTCGGACTGGAGGCTCCCAGGCGCGGCCTCCACAACGTGGGCGAGGATGTCGAAGACGGGCGGCAGGTTATGAAAATCGGGATCCTGGATCAGCGGCAGGAGCGCCTGGATGCCGTTCGACCACAGGCGTGAGCGTTCGGGATTGAGCCATTCGCCGACCAGCATCAGGAAGCGTTCGGGCGTTTCCTTTCGCAGGCGGACGAGGCTGGTGGTGAGCAACGCGGCGCTCACGGACGGGTCGCGCACCTGCGTCGTCCAGGCGGTGAGACGCGGGAGCAGGCGTTCCTCGCGCGGCGGCAGGTGTCCAAGCAGGGAAGCGGCCAGCAGGCGCATCTCCAGCCAGCCCTCGTCCCACAGATGGTCGGCGAGATCGAGCGCCGCGTCTGGATGCGCTGCGGCGAGCGGGGCGAGTTCGCTCTCGATTTGTTTCAGGATGACGGGGGGCGTGCGGTACGTTTCCAGCACGGAGTTGGGCGCGACCGAGTCCACTTCGCGCAGGCTGCGGTTGACGTAGAAGTCCAGCATCCCATGCAGGGCGCGCGCGAATTCCTCGGGCCGATGGAAGAGGTCGGTCAGTTGCGCGGTTTGTTTTTTCAGGCGGGCGAGGTCAATGGCGGGCATGGG
This sequence comes from uncultured Anaerolineaceae bacterium, assembly GCA_964371065.1. Classification (GTDB taxonomy): domain Bacteria; phylum Chloroflexota; class Anaerolineae; order Anaerolineales; family Villigracilaceae; genus Denitrolinea. The sequence continues at coordinate 15,063 of CAYJLS010000021.1, forward strand.
GCAGTAAGCAGTGATCAGTAATCAGTCATCAGTAATCAGTGTCTTCGTTGTCGGAGTCTGTGAAGTAGACGGCGGAGTCTTCGCGGATGGCGCGAGGAGGTTCGCCGCAGAACATATCGGATTTCTCCATCATACCCCCTAACATGCGCCCGATCTCGAGGCATTTTTCGACCAGTAGCGCGCTTGTCTTTTGGTCAATGTACTCGCTTTCCAAGGCGGTCTCAATCCAATGCTGGGTTTCCATTTGTTCCCCATCCGAATCCGTCAGTTTGCTGATGAAATGTTTTTCGTACCGCCGTTTTGCCCATGCCTCCGCAATGTTCGCTCCGATGGAACGGGAAGACCGACGAATTTGATCGGTCAATGAAAACATCTCTTCTCTCGGAAACGATTTCGTGAGTTTCAGAATTTCACGTTGCAATTGACGACTTTTCTGATACACAATCAAGTCGCGAAAACCTTCCGCATGTTTCAATCCGCTCATCTTCATCTCCTTTGCAGTTCACCATCAACTGAGTATTGAATAGAAAAAAGTCATCAGTACCCAGCGACTGATCACTGATTACTGATGACTGATCACTAATACGCGCGTGCGAAGTAAACCTTCACCTTCGCGGGCTTTCCGCAGACGATGCACGTTCCATTGCCTTCGGGCTGGTCGAGCGGAATGTTGCGCGTGGTGGCCTTGGTGTCTTCCTTGACCTTGGCCTCGCACGCCGCGCTCCCGCACCACCACGAGAACGCCCAGCCGTCCGCGACGACGGACTTGAGTTCCTCGTAATCTTTGGGGTCGTGGATGTTGGCATCGCGGAAGGCGGTGGCGCGCGCCAGCAGGGCATCCTGAATCTCGGACAGGAGTCCGCTCACGGTCCGCGCGAGATCCGCTTGGGGGACGAAGGACTTGCCGTCTCTTCCTGGGACGTCGCGGCGGGCCAGCGCGACCGAGCCTTTTTCCACGTCCCGGGGGCCTACCTCCAACCGCAAGGGGACGCCGCGCATCTCCCAGTCGTTGAACTTGAAGCCCGAGCTGACGTTGTCGCGTTCATCCACTTTGACGCGGATTCCAGCCGCCTTAAGTTCCGCGAAGACGCGGTCGGCTGCTTCCATCACTTTGACTCTCTCCGCGTCGTTCTTGAAGATGGGGACGATGATGACCTGAATGGGCGCCAGGCGTGGAGGCAGGATCAGTCCCTGGTCGTCGCCGTGCGTCATGATGATGGCGCCGATGATGCGCGTCGAGAGTCCCCACGAGGTGGTCTCGCAGAATTGCAGGGTGTTGTTCTGATCCATGAATTGGATCTCGAAGGCCTTCGAGAAGTTCTGCCCGAAGTAATGTGAGGTGCCGGATTGCAGGGCGCGTTTGTCCTGCATCATGCCTTCGATGGAGGTGGTGACCTGCGCGCCCGCGAAACGTTCGATCTCGCTTTTGTAACCTTTCAGGACGGGCAACGCGGCCTCGTTGACCGCGAAGTCCGTGTACACGTCCAACATGCGGTACATTTCCTCTTTGGCTTCCTCGGCGGTGGCGTGCGCGGTGTGGCCCTCCTGCCAGTAGAATTCGAGCGTGCGCAGGAAGAGTTTGGTGCGGAGTTCCCAGCGCACCACGCTACCCCACTGGTTGATCAGCACGGGTAGGTCGCGCCAGGATTTGATCCATTTGGCGTACATGTGGCCGATGATGGTTTCGGAGGTGGGGCGCACGACCAAAGGCTCTTCCAGTTTTTCGCCGCCGCCGTGCGTGACCACGGCCAGCTCGGGTGAGAAGCCTTTCACGTGTTCCTTCTCTTTTTCAAAGAACGACATGGGGATGAGCGTGGGGAAGGCCGCGTTGACGTGGCCTGTCTCTTTGAAGCGACGGTCGAGCGCGGCGGTGATGTTTTCCCACAGCGCCCAGCCGTAAGGACGCACGACCATGCAACCGCGCACGGGCGCGTAATCGGCCAGTTCGGCTTTGAGCACGAGCTGGTTGTACCATTCCGCGAAGTTTTCCGCGCGGGTGGGAAGTTTTTCTTCAGCCATTTTTCCTCTTTGTTTTAGTCCCGTCATTGCGAGGCGGCGTTCTTCCGCCGAAGCAATCTCCTCTTCGTGAATGGAATTGCTTCGACACTGTCCTTCGACTGCGCCGTGAGTACACGGCTCCGCTCAGGACAGTGTCTCGCAATGACGGATTATAGTAATTCCACAGCAGTCTGCACGTCCGGCGCAAATTGTAACAGGGTACGCTGATGGACGGGCATGTACGTTTGGAACTCGTGGAAGAACTGGTCGAAGGTGGACTGCCAGCCGCCGCCGACCAGTATTAACGGGCTTCGGTGACGGGACTCCACAATCATCAGATTCCAAGTCAGCGCGATCTCGGCCAATGTGCCGGGACCGCCGGGCAGGGCAATCGCCGCGTCGCTTTTCTCGATGAGAACCTGCAACCGTTCGATCAGCGTTTTCTTGCGGATCTCTTCCTTCACCCACGCGTTGGCTTTGACCTGACGCCAGGCTTCGATTTCTTCGCACGTCACGCCGATAACGTGTCCGCCCGCTTCAGCCGCGCCGCGCGAGACCGCTTCCATCGTGCCGATGTAGCCGCCTGTCAGCACGGTGTGGCCGCGTTGCGCGAGAAGTTCCCCGAGCAAGCGGGCTTCTTCATAGGCAGGTGTGCCTTCTTTGGGTTGGGAACCGCCGAATACGCTTACTTTCATAATCATTTCCTATATTGGGTCAAAAGTCGAAGGTCAAAGGTCGCCCGACTTTCGACTTTTGACTTTCGACTCATCCATATCCCATTCGCGGGATTGGTTGACTTCCAATTTTTTCAAGACTGTCTGCTCCAAGTCAATGTCCGTGACCGAGGCCAGTTGCAGGAGATAGAGCGTCACGTCCGCGAATTCGCTGGCAAATTCTTCCTTGTCTTTTACATCCTCGCGAAATTGAAAATGTTCCAAAACCTCTGCCGCCTCCAGGGCCAGCGAAATAGACAGGTTGCGCGGCGTCTGCGGGCGTTTGCTGTCTGCCGCGTACCAACCCTTTGACTCCACGAGGGCGTGTATCTTTTGAGTGAGTTCTTTGATGTCCATTCTCCTACTACTCTCTACTCTCTGTTCTCTACTCACTAAACGGGCAAACAAAAACGGCTCGCCAAGTCTGGGAGCCGTTGGGGCATGCGGTTGCGAACCTATCCAGACTTGGCGGTTTTATCCTTGCGCGGGGACGGGTTTCGGCTGGTGAACATGCGCCGATTATAGTTGAGAGTTGGAGAGTCTACAAGGCTAAATAATGACTGTAGTAACGAGATACTATCTCGCACTACGGTTTTCATCTTCCCAAAACTTTTTCAATGATATACCACGCATACGCGGCAACCGTCTTCTCCAGTTTCTTGTCCAGGCTGTCGGATAGCATGGCGGGCGGATTGGCCGCGTCGTAGGTTTGGTTGGCGGGATATTCGTTCAGCCGCGCCCAGGGGACGCCTCCGGCCACTGCCGCGTTGACGATCTCGATGGCGTGACTGTTGTCGCGCTGAACGTGATCCTTCTGCGATTGGATGCACTGGTACGGCACGCGGATTTGGGCGATGAAGTTCATGGCTTCGCGCTCCGACCACCAGGCGTTGTCTTCGCAGGGTTGCCATTGGATCCCGTCAACGCGGTTCCCGCCGCAACCCGTGGTGGTGTACGTGCGGTCAACGGGACCCTCCCAGTCAATGTAGAAATCAATCGGCAGGTCGGGGTGACGCGCCAGCGCGCCGGTTGCCAGGGTGACTCCGTACGAGTAGGAGACGAGGCCGTAGCGGTTCGCGTCGAGACCAGGGAGCGCGGCCGCAGCCTCGATCACAGCCGCCAGCCCATCCTGTCCGATGAAGCCGTTGTAATCCTCCGTCCCTTCGGAGCGGCCGCGGCCTTCCGGGTCAAAGATAATGACGAGGAAACCCTCCGCCGCCAGCGCTTCGGCTTTGCGCGGCTCCGTGGTGCCTGTCCCGCCGGGGACGAGAACCAGCGCGGGGAGGGGTTCGCCGTTCCAGCCGCGCGGATACGCGACGCGTACGAAGAGTCGCGATCCGCTGGAGGGGTTGACGGCCCAGTAGGTGTTCGTCTCGTCGGCGGGGAGCAGGCCGCTTGAAACGGGAGCAGGGTCGAAGGGTGTGGGGTTGGTTGGAGGTGTGACAGTCGGGAAGGCGTCCTGCGCGTAGCCAGAATCGAGAGTCGGCTGAGGCAACGGAGTCGGGGAGGAAGTCGCATTGGAAAATTTTGGCAGGGGCGCGCAAGCGGAGAGCAGGAGGGCAATCGAGGTGAGAAGGAACGGGATGCGTTTCATAGCGGTTCTCCTTTAGTAGCCGTGTAAAAATAACTTCCCGATTTCAAAGTTCGCGAGCAGTCCCACGGGGATGCTTCGCGATTGCACTGCGAGCCGTCAGCAGTCCAACTGCTGACGGAAACACGGAACTTATTTTTACACAAGTCCTTAGGCGGGTTGTTAGTGTAAAATATAAAAGGTGTTGGTTAAGAAGCGGTTTACTCCCTGCTACGCGAGCGTAAAATGCCTCCTTTCCTGCAATTCCTGATCCGTCGAATTTTCGCGATGTTCGTCTCGCTGGTGGTCATCACCATGGTGCTGTATGCCGGTGTGATGCTCACCCCGCCCGAGGCGCGGGCGCGTCTCTACTTGCCGCCGGGCAAAGGCGGGGAGCGCGCTTCGGAAGCGTTCATTGATTCGCTGATCGAAAAATACCACTTGGATGAGTTATACCTTGTCCAGTACGGATATTGGGTGCGCTCCCTTTTGACGGGGGAATGGGGCTACAGCCCAACCTTGCGCGCGGATGTGTTGCCCGCGCTCCTGCATCGTACGCCTGCCACGCTGGAGCTTTCCATCTTTTCGTTATTGTTGCTGGTCCCCCTCGGCCTCGCCAACGGACTCGTGGCGGGCTGGCGTCCGAACGGCTGGTTCGACGGCCTCTTCCGCAGCGCCGCTTTCTTTGGCACCTCGATGCCGCCCTTCATCTTTTCCATGGTACTCATCTCCATCTTTTACGTCCAACTTGGCTGGCTGGCCCCCGGCCGCATGGATGTGACCACCGACCTGCTGATGACCAAAATTGGCTTTGTGGATTACACCGGCTTCCTGACCCTCGACAGCCTGCTCAACCGCCGCCTCGACATTTTGCTGGTGGCGTTGCGGCACCTGGCCATGCCGGTCTTTACGCTGTCCATGTTTCACTGGGCTACGTTGGGACGCGTGACGCGCGCCACAGTCATCGGCCAGCGCAACAAGGAATACATCATCGCGGCGCGCGCCCGCGGCGTGAACGAGAAGACCCTGCTCTGGAAGCACGCCCTGCGCGCCATCCTGGCGCCTTCGCTGACTACTATGGCGCTTTCGGCCGCGAGCGTGGTCACTGGCATCTTCGTGGTGGAGATCATCTTCGGGCTGACGGGCGTCTCGCAGGTGATCGTCATTTCCATGAGCAGCGTCCCCGATGCGCCCGCCGCGTTGGGCTTTGCCGTCTACAGCGTGCTCATGGTGGTGGGACTGATGTTTATCCTGGACGTGGCGCAAGCCCTGCTCGACCCGCGCGTACGCGACGAGGTATTCAAGGCATGAGACCCCTGCGCGTCTTCCTCTCCCGCTGGCAAAACTGGCTGGGACTGCTGATCGTCTTCGCCTTCGCGGTCGTGTCCCTGGCCGCGCCGCTTCTGTCCCAGCCCAATAAAACCACCCAGGGCGCGTTCAAGATGGTTGGCCGCTCCACCGACTTTACCCCGCATCCTCCCAGCGATGTCGCCCCCCTCGGCACGCTCCCCGGCCAGATTGACGTGTATCATGCCCTCGTCTGGGGCGGGCGCGACGCCATGCTCTTCGGCCTCTCGGTGGCGCTCGGCGCGTTGCTCTTCGGGAGTCTTTTCGGCGCGGTCGCAGGCTACGCGGGCGGCGCGGTCAACGGCGTGATGATGCGGATTGCCGATGCGTTTCTCACCTTCCCCGCGCTGGCGGGCGTGGTCTTCCTGCAACAACTGGTGGCGGTCACCATCGAGTCGCTGGGCGGTGTTTACTGGTTCAATAGTTATTACCACGGCCCAGTGGTGGATTTTCAATTCACGCCGCCGCCGTTCGCCGTCTTCCTGATGAAAGTGGACCCCATCCTCATCAGCCTGATCCTGTTCTCGTGGATGCCCATCGCGCGCATCGTCAACACCATGGTCATCACTCTCAAACAAACCGATTTCATTCAGGCCGCGCGGGCGATGGGCGGCGGCCCGCTCTGGGTCATTCGCCGCCACCTGCTTCCCAACGCCATCGGCCCGGCTCTCGTGTTGGCCTCCCGCGACGTGGGCAGTTCCGTTATCCTGCAAGCCACCATCACTTTCATTGGGTTGGGCGGCGCCTCGCCGTGGGGCATTTTGCTCTCGCTGGGACGCAACTGGGTCATCGGCCCCGGCGGCAACCTGCTGGCCGCCTGGTGGGTCTTCCTGCCCATGACACTCGCCATCATTTTCTTTGGCGTCGGCTGGAATTTGATCGGCGACGGGCTGGCCGAAGCGCTCGACCCGACCGCCACGATTTTCAGGCGGACTCAACCTCATGCCATTGACTGACCGACTGGACATCCCTCGCTTCATCCCGACCTCGCGGCTGGTCCTGCTCCGACAGGTCGCGGCCCTTTCAGCGCGTCTCGGCCTCCCCGCCTACCTCGTGGGCGGATTCGTGCGCGATGCCCTGCTGAAACAACCGATCAACGATTTCGATCTCGTCGTGGAGGGCGACGCGGTCAAACTCGGACGCGCGCTCGTCAAGCAATTTGGTGGGCGGTTGACCGTCCACGCGCCGTTCAAAACCGCCGCGTGGTTCCTGCCGCAGGAAAACAGCCCTTCGACTGCGCTGCGCTCCGCTCCCCCTTCGGGGACTTTGCAGGGCAGCGAGAATTTTATTGACCTGATCTCGGCGCGATCCGAGACATACGAACATCCCGCGGCATTGCCCACCGTCAAATTGGGCACGCTGGCCGATGACCTGCGCCGCCGCGACTTCACCATCAACGCGCTGGCGGTGCGGCTGGACGGCGACCACTTCGGTGAGTTGACCGATCCGCTTGGCGGACGCGCGGACCTCCAGCGCGGGCTGGTGCGCGTCCTGCATCCTAACTCTTTCGTGGACGATCCGACGCGGCTGTTGCGCGCCGTCCGTTATGCGGAGCGCTACGGTTTCAAGATCGAGTCCGGGAGCGAAGCGCTCATCCCGTTGGCATTGGAATATGTGGATAAACTCTCGCCCGAACGCCTGCGCCACGAACTGGATTTGATTTTGGGGGAGGAGAACGCCGTCCCGATGATGGAAAAACTGTGGGCGTCCGGAATCGTCCGGTGCGTGCGACCCGCTCTCCCGTCGGAGGAAGCGGCGAGGAAACGCTTCGGGGCGACGCGCCGCCTCCCGTCGTCTGTCGAGGATCCAGTCCAGTTCCGCTGGATGGTCTGGCTGATGGATGCGACGCCCGCGCAGTTCCGCGCGCTGGCGAAACGCCTGCACTTCACTGCCGACCTGGCGAAGAAGGTTGCGGCGGCAGCATCCATTTACAACGATTTGGAGTCTTTCAAGGGGACGCGTCCCAGCGAATGCGCGGCGCGGTTGGACGGCCTGCCCGAAGAGGCGATCCGGGCCGTCTCTCTTTGCGCGGACGAAGAGATGCGCGCCCTGCTGGAAATGTATTTGACGAAATGGAGGGATGTGAAGCCGTTTGCGGACGGCGACGCGCTCCAGCGGATGGGCGTGTCGTTTGGCCCGCGCGTCGGGGAAATCCTGTGGCGCCTGCGCGCCGCCTGGCTGGATGGCGAGGTGAGGAGCGAGGCGGAGGAGCGCGAGTGGTTGGCGGGGGTTTTGCGAGGCGGGGTATAATTAGGGGAAAGTAATCAGTGAGCAGTTATCAGTAATCAGTGCGGCGCGCAGAGTAGGAGCATATCAAATGACTACCATCACATTGAGCGACATCCTTGACGATATTCAAACCGCCGAAGAGGGGCATCGCAAGTTCGAGCGGCGTTACTGGGTCAGTTCCGATCACTTTTACGATCTGTACTCGAAGGGTTTGCTTGACGATGGTGAAAATCCGGAAGATATTTCGGAATGGGCTGGTCACTATAAACTTCGCCAGAAGCGAATGGCGACATTGGAAGGTGTCAGATGACTAAGAAAATTACCATAACCGAAATTCTTGACGACCTGCGCGTGGCGGATGAAATCACGCGCCGTTTTGAACGCCATTACTGGTTGAGTTCGGAAGACTTTTACGCGCTGTACCAGAAAGGTTTGCTGGATGATGGCGAGCATCTGGAAGATTTCACAAAATGGGCGGGCTTCTATGAAATCAAACTGGATCGAGAGGTCATTCTGCAGAAATTTTCCAAGGAGCGCCTGCGAAAGTTGCAAGCCCAGGTGAGCGAAGGGGTTGTCGACATTGTTCCAAATGAGCCTGTAATGACCATCGCGTAAGTAATATGCCAATTCCTGAACGCTCCGAATACGAGACTCTAAACTACGATCTGCCAAACCGGTTTCCAGAGATCGCAATCTCCACCTTGCATATTTACAGCACAAGCGCGTCAGCGGGAGTGTTGGAAGGCGAGATCGTTCTGAAAAACGGCATCCGAATACAAGCGGTGGAGGTTCTCGATTTCAGTTCGGGTCTGATTCGCAAATACTCGTACACCGTCTATCGCGGCGAAAAGAAAATTCGCTGGTACGATCCACAACCGCATCCCGAAAACGAAGAACTCGCCGCCACCTTTCCGCATCACTTTCACGAAGAACCAGGCATCAAACAAAACCGCAAGCCCGCGCCGGGGATTACCTTTTCTGCGCCGAACCTGCCCGTGCTGGTGGAGGCGTGCGCGCAGTTGGGCGAGCGGAGCGGATAGTGGCCGGCGAATCCCTGCGACCAACCCACCTCGAAGTCAATCTCGCGCAACTGCGCCGCAACCTCGAAGCCATCCGCGCCTGCGTCATGCCTGCCAAAGTCATGCCGATCCTCAAGGCCAATGCCTACGGTCACGGGCTGGACGGCGTGGCGAAATTCATTGCGGATTTTTGCGACTATATCGGCGTGGCGACGCTGGAGGAGGGTATCCACCTGCGCCAGATCGGCGTGGACAAACCCATCCTCGTCATGGGCGGGACGTTGCCCGAGCAGATCCCCTGGTTCCTGCGCTATGACCTGACCCTGACCGCCTCCTCCCCTGACCTGTTGCGGGTCGCCGAGCAATACGCCGCTCCATCGGGACAGAGAATCCGCGCGCACCTGAAAGTGGATACCGGCATGGAACGCGTCGGTGTCCGCGACACGGAGGCCGAGCCCTTCCTCGAACTGTCGCTTGCCTGCAAAAACGTGGAGATCGAGGGCATTTACAGCCATTACGCCAACGCCGATTCCCCCGACCTGACTCACGCCAAATTGCAACTGGAGCGCTTCAACGAAGTCCTGCACTTCTACGAGAAACACAGCCTGCCGCCCCCGCCGCTGAGACATATCTCCAACTCGGGCGGCATCCTGCAAATGTCCGAAAGCAACTTTGATATGGTTCGTCCCGGCATCATGTTCTATGGCGTCTATCCCGCGCTGGACATCCCGCGCACGGTGGATGTCAAACCCGCCCTCACCTGGCGCTCGCGCGTGGCCTACTCCAAGGTCACACCGCCCGGGCGGCCGCTCAGTTACGGGTCGCTGTGGCAGGCCGAACGTCCGACGCGCATCGTCACCGTCCCGTGCGGCTACGCGGACGGCTACTTCCGTCGCATGAGCGGACGAGCGCGCGTACTTGTCAACGGCAAGCCCTATCCGCAGGTGGGGCGCATCTGCATGGATCAGTTCATGGCCGACGCGGGCGACGACGCGATTGCGCTGGGCGATCCCGTTATCCTGCTCGGCGGCGATATTTCTGCGCACGATCTCGCCGCGTGGGCAGGCACCAACGCCTACGAAGCGCTCACCAACATCAGCGCCCGCGTCCCGCGCGTGTTTACCCCGTAAAACAAATTGCCAATTTGTTCAATAACACGCGGGACAAATTAGCAATTTGTCCTACATGGCGCTAAATATCGGAGACTTTGGCATGGTACAATCCGCCCGCTTCCAAATCCAATTTATTCCTTTGTGCATCTTCGTGCCCTTTGTGGTAAAAAGGTTTTAAAACCGAGGCCCATTGAAACGAAATTTTCTCACCTATCTCCCTCTCGTGCTTTTCTCCAGTCTCGTTGTCACCCTCGACCAGTGGACGAAATGGCTGGTGCGGACGAACATCCCCTTTGCCGGCTCCTGGCTCCCCGAAGGGTGGAACTGGCTCAACCCGTACGCGCGCATCGTCAACTGGTCGAACACGGGCGCGGCCTTTGGCATGTTCCAGAACGGCAACACGATCTTCACCATTTTGGCTATCGTTGTGATCCTCGTCATCTTTTACTATTATCCGCTCGTCGAGCACACGGACTGGACCCTGCGCCTTGCCCTGGGCATGCAACTGGCGGGCGCGGCGGGCAACCTGGTGGACCGCCTGACGCTGGGCAAGGTCACGGATTTTATTTCGGTGGGCGCGTTTCCCGTCTTCAACGTGGCGGACGCCAGCATCTCGGTCGGCGTGGCGGTGCTCCTGCTGGGCGTCTGGCTCAAAGAGCGCGCGGAGAAACGCAAAGCCAGTGAGCAGTCATCAGTCATCAGTGAGCAGTTATCAGTGAACAGCGATCAGCCTTCAGAGAACGAATCTACAGGATAGCGTAGGTTTTCTTTCATCTTTCATCCTTCATCCTTGTTTACCTGTGTACGTGTATACCTGTGTACTTTCCTATGACCGATCGAATTGAAACCTTCCACCACGCGGGGGAGAGCGCCGAGCGGCTGGACAAATTCCTCGTCAGCCGCCTGCCCGAGTTTTCGCGCGCCCGATTGCAGGGATTGATCGCGGACGGCTTCGTCCTCGTGAACGGCGAACCCGCCAAAAAGTCCGGGCAACTGCTCGACCCGCGCGCGGCGGTCGAAATCCGCATCCCGCCGCCTGTTCCGAGCGGGCTGGTCCCTGAAAATATCCCGCTGGACATTATCTTCGAAAACGACGACCTGCTGGTGGTGGACAAACCCGCCGGCATGGTCGTGCATCCCGCCGCGGGACACGACTCGGGCACGCTCGTCCACGCCGTGCTGGGCTACGATCCCGAGATCGAAGGCATCGGCGGCGAGGAGAGACCGGGCGTTGTCCACCGCCTCGATAAAGAGACCTCGGGCTTGATCCTGCTGGCGAAAAACGACAACGCGCATCATTGGCTTCAAGATCAGTTTCGCCTGCGACAGGTGGAGAAAACCTATCTGGCTCTCGTGGACGGCGCGCCGCCCACTCCCTCCGGCCGCGTGGAGGCCGCCATCGGACGCGATCCCAGCCACCGCAAGCAGATGGCTGTCCTGCCGCCGGGCAAGGGGCGCGAATCTGTCAGCGAATACAAGACGCTCGAAAAATTCCGCCATCACACCCTGCTCGAATTCCGTCCGCATACCGGGCGCACGCATCAGATCCGGTTGCATTGCGCCTTCCTGGGTTGTCCGATTGTGGGGGATAAGGTGTATGGAAGAAGGACGCCCACGCTGGAAATTAAACGTCACTTTCTTCACGCCGCAAAGTTGAAGATCATTCTGCCCGGCGAAAAACAAGCGCGCACTTTTGAAGCGCCGTTGCCGGAGGAGTTGGAGCGGGTTCTGAAGGTGTTGAGAGAAAGCTAGCGGAAAGAAGTGAGAAGTAAGCCGCCGTGATGAAAAAACAGGCGTTCTCGGATGAGAACGCCTGTTTTGAATTTAATGGCTTGTGAGAATTTTATTGAACGACCAGATCAAATGGGCGCGTGATGATGTTGTTTCTGAGAACAGATTCCTGTTTCTTAGGATGCTATGTTAGCCCGCTTTTTGGTTTTCCAGAGTTGCCTTACTTCTCAGCAAGAGTGATATTAGGCCTCATTGCAACATCATGTGCAAATCCAGAAATGAAGGTCAATGGAAGAACTACCACTTCCATGCCAAGACAAGATAGCATAATTAATAGAACTGTTTCTGGATCGTTCACAGCGGGTATAAATCCAGTGATACCAATTTCGAGAACAAATACAAGTAGTGCTGAACTGATAATCAGAAACCAAAGCCACAACTTGCAGAGTGGCTTTTGAATCTTGAGCGGTAGAATCTTTCGCCACCAAGTCAGCGGTTTATTGTCTTTCTAAAACCACTGCCTATGGCAGTGGTAGGGTGAAAAGGTTCTACCGTGATGAGTAATTGAAGAAGAAGTTACGAATTTCTTCTCGACAACAAGAGTAATAGGATGATATGGCTTTTGCGAATCACACACTTTCAACATTAGAGTCTTCATGGCTGATTATGTTCGCCAAAAGCCACCGCCTCTGGCGGTGGTAGTTTACTATAAACCCTGCTTCAATCATAAGGCGCCTGGTTTTAATATCGCAGGCAAACCGATTTGACATAAGCGGCGCACTCGCTTCCCGCCATCGCGGGGATATTGACTTTGGCTGGCAAGACTCACTTGCGAGCTGTAGCTTCACAACTTGAAAAAGGGAAGCGAATGCGCGTCATCTTAGGCAAGATTGTTATTGCGTTGTTCTTTACCTTCTAACTCTTCCCTTGCCCAACGGTTTGCGTCACCTGCGTTACCATCGTGTCTGCTAAGGACTCATTGTGCAGGTGTCCGGCCTGACAGCAGCATCCCGCTCACGATGCCATAAACCAGTCCGGTGATGCTGGCGCAGATGAACAGGTTGGGTATCATCATCCAACTCACAAGACTACCAACGAGAAAGCCCAGAGCGGCAGCCAGGGTGTTGATCCCGATCCAGCGCAGTGACGACATTTGCTTACTTAGGCTTGTCGATTGAGCCAGCCCCATCAGCAGGCCCACCACAAGGCCCGTGAGTGGGCCGCCCAGTACATTCCCGAGCGAGAAGTCAGGTTGCTGCACGCCCAGGACGGGGATAGTAAAGCCCATGTCAAAATCGACAGTCCGCAGGAGCGGAAAGGTAAACTGTGTCACAAAGTACACTAGAACTCCGCCCGCCGCGCTGGATGCCAACCAGCTTGCCAGGCGGATGGCTGGATTGCGCCATCCGAGCCATTGCGCCGCGCCCACCCCCAGCCCGGTGGCAATGCCCCCGGCAAGAAGCGCCAGACTCAGCCCGATGGCAGTCGTTGGGGCCCAAGCCCACAACCTGTGATCAGGCATAAGAATCAGCCCCAGCGATAATCCCACTCCCCAGCCCAGCGTATTGGCTATCGTCCAGCGAGACATAAAGCGATTCATGATTGTGAAATCCTTTCAGGATGAATCAGGGCGGAAGCTACTCCAAGCCTTCCGCCCTGATTGAACAGCGGGTCACTCGATCAAACGTAGTAGATCCGCGATCAACCCGGCAAGGTCGAGATCGCCAGGGACTCATCGCGGACGGCTTCGTTCTCGTCAATGGCGAACCCGCCAAAAAATCCGGGCAGTTGCTCGATACGGGCGCGGCGGTGGAAGTCCGCATCCCGCCGCCTGTGCCGAGCGGACTGATCCCCGAAAACATTCCGCTCGACATCGTCTTCGAAAACGATGACCTGCTGGTGGTGAACAAACCCGCCGGCATGGTGGTGCATCCCGCCGCGGGACATGACTCGGGCACACTTGTCCACGCCGTGCTGGATACGATCCCGAGATCGAGGGCATCGGCGGCGAGGAGAGGCCGGGCGTTGTCCACCGCCTCGATAAAGAGACCTCCGGTCTGATCCTGCTGGCGAAGAACGACAACGCGCATCATTGGTTGCAAGACCAGTTCCGCCTGCGACAGGTGGAGAAAACCTACCTGGCCCTCGTGGACGGCGCGCCGCCGACTCCCACCGGCCGCGTGGAGGCCGCCATCGGCCGCGACCCCAGCCACCGCAAACAGATGGCTGTCCTGCCGCCGGGCAAGGGACGCGAGTCCGTCAGCGAATACAAGACGCTCGAAAAATTCCGCCATCACACCCTGCTCGAATTTCGTCCGCACACCGGGCGCACACACCAGATCCGCCTGCATTGCGCCTTCCTCGGCTGTCCGATTGTTGGGGACAAGGTATATGGCCGCAAGACTCCCTCGCTCGATATTGGCCGTCACTTTTTACACGCTGCGAAATTGAGGATCATCCTGCCAAATGAAAACCAACCGCGCCTCTTCGAAGCGCGGTTGCCAGTGGAATTGGAGAGGGTGTTGGAAGAATTAAGGAAAAGCGGGAATTGAGCCGCTGGCGAGATCAGTCCTCAGCTCACCGCTTTCCTCACGAGCGCGCCGATTCTCGCCTCTTCGGCGGCGGTCAACTCCTTCAACGCGAAGGCAGTCGGCCACAGGGCGCCTTCGTCGAGCTTCGCCGCGTCGCTGAAGCCTAGCGTCGCGTACCTCGTATTGAACTTCTGCGCGCTTTGGAAGAAGCAGACGACCTTGCCGTCCCTGGCATACGCGGGCATCCCATACCAGGTTTTCGGCGAGAGGGCTGGCGCGCTGGCTTTGATGATCTCATGGAGCCGCCTGGCCATGGCGCGCTCCGGTTCCGGCATCTCGGCAATCTTCGCGAGCACGTCGCTTTCCCCCTCCGCCTTGTTCTTGTTCGCGCGCGCTTCCGCCTTCAGTTCTTTGGCGCGCTCCTTCATCGCGGCTCGTTCCTCGTCCGTGAATCCCTTGACCGTCTTGCCGCTCGCGGTGGCGCTCTTTGCTGACCTCTGCGTGGCCTTCTTTGGGCTCATAGAAAACTCCTCATATTGACTTGGGTTGGAAACCTCGCCGCAGTTCGAGAGCGGACCCGCGCTATTCTACCATGCGCCGCCTACCAGTCTGCGTTATTAGAATGTCCTTGTGTGGGACGTGGCATCCGAGTATCCTCGAGGCGATCCGACCGCGGGGACGCGGATGGGGCGTGAGCCCTTCGACAAGCTCAGGACAGGTCTACACCCACGTTCTCCAGCGCGGCGGCCTTGCGGTTAAAAGCCCCCTCGATTCGTAGGATAATGCGCCACTACGCAGTTTCCGATGCGATCCGATCAACGTATTGGCGCAGCCAGACATTGACCAGCGTCTGCGCGCTGACCTTGCGCTCACGCGCGATTTGCAATAGTTCTGCCATCAACTCAGGCTCAATCGCTACAACGCCGCGCCGCGCCGACGGATCGAATGTCATCTCGACTTCGTATGTCTGGCCATCATAATCAGCCAGGCTATGGGTATCCCAAAAGTCTGCCATTTCTTCCAGTGTGTGCGATTGAGAAATGCTGCTCGCTTTATTTTCTGGCATATAAACGTCGCTCCTTGCGTTCCATATCACGCGCGCTGATCACCAGGGCTTCGCGTTCGGCTTTCAGGACAAAGAACACGATCAACCACCTTCCCGAAGCAGATTGCCCATAAGCCGCATACAAATCTTCGCCTTCGCGATGACCCTTTTCCACAAACCGTATTCGAGGTTGATCGAACAAAACCTCTTCAACTTCCTCGACCAATACCTTGTGTTTGTGATACAACTTTTCTTCGATTTCGGATTGCCAAATGACGCGATGAATCCGCATTGCATCTCCGATTTGAATCAGGCGTCCGCACGCGACCTAAAGGCAGGTATTACCGCTTCGATCACAATCAAGCGCGCTTGGATTATACTCCCCCCATCTCCAAAAGGGCAACCGTGTACACAGGTAAGGGTGTGCGTCAGTTTTTTGAAAAATAGGCGCAAATCGTCCGAAAATCCCCTATAAAACAGGGGGATCCTCAATAAACTGACGCACACCCCACAGGTAAACCAGGGCAATCGCATCTTGCTGTCTAAACAATCGGATATCTGGGCAAATTCCCTTACAAATCGGTTGGATTGCCCAAATATGGATTTCCATATCTTGTCTGAAGATGGAAAAATACGCAATACCGCAAAACTCACTTTTTGGCTCTTTGAAAATCCGCTGAGACATACCCAGATATGGGCTAAACAAGTACGTGGAAGCCTATCCAGTCCATATCTGGCAGTAGGCAGACAGGTTCCCACAGAGACAAACTGGCACGCAATAGTGACTTTTGCGGTAGTGCAAAAATACGGTGATTGTGCCTATATTTTGGACATCAAAATTTAGATGCGATTGCCCTGACAGGTAAACAGGTACGCGTCTCACGCAGCACGTACCACGCCCCTCCCTCCACCCTCCACGCAACACCTCCACGCAACACGCAACACCCTCCACCCTCCACTCTCCATTCCCCCAATTACCAATTACCAATTACCATTCCCCATTCACAAAGGATAACCCCATGAACTTCATAGACCTCCGTTCCGATACCGTCACCCATCCCACGCCCGCCATGCGCGAGGCGATGGCCAAAGCCGAAGTCGGCGACGACGTTTACGGCGAAGACCCCACCGTCAATCGTTTACAGGAGATGGCCGCGGCGCGCACCGGCAAGGAAGCCGCGCTCTACGTTCCGACGGGTACGATGGGCAATCTGGCATCCATCCTCGCTCATTGCCAAAGGGGCGACGAGGTGATGCTGGGCGACAAGTCGCACACCTTCCTCTATGAGGCGGGTGGGATTTCTGCGCTGGGCGGGATTCACTCGCGGCAACTGCCGAATCAGGCCGACGGATCGCTTCTCCTCTCGGACCTCGAGGCTGGTCTGCGCGGCTCGGACTCACACTTCCCCCCGTCGCGGCTCATCTGTCTCGAGAACACGCACAATCGCTGTGGCGGCACGTACCAATCTCCCGACTACACTCGTCAGGTGGGTGAGTTCGCGCACGCGCATGGACTCAAAGTCCACCTGGATGGCGCGCGCATTTTCAACTCGGCGGTCGCGCAGGGCTTGGATGTAAAAGATTTTACACAGCACGTCGATTCGGTCACGTTTTGTTTGAGCAAGGGACTGGCCGCGCCGGTGGGTTCGCTCATCTGCGGGACGCGCGACTTCATTAAACAGGTGCATCGCTCGCGCAAGATATTGGGCGGCGGGATGCGTCAGGCCGGGATTCTGGCCGCGGCGGGCATCGTCGCTTTGGAGGGGATGGTGGAGCGCCTCAGCGAGGACCATGCCCGGGCGCGGAACCTGGCCGAACGTCTGGGAAAGACGCGGGGGCTGGTCGTTGATAACGGCGGCCCGGCCACGAATATGATCTTCCTGTCGCTGGCGGATTCCGTTCCCCTGTCCGCGAAAGAGACGGCAGATCGGTTGAAGGCGCGCGGTGTGCTGGTGGGCGTGGTGGGCGCGCGTCAGTTCCGTCTCGTGACGCATTACGAGGTGGATGACGCCGGAGTGGAGCAGGCCGCGGCGGCGTTTAAGGAAATGACGAAGTAGGGGAAACCGATCGTTTCGGTATTCCTGTGAAGTGGGTCGCGAAGGGTGGATCCCGCCGATTCATTCTGCGCCCAATTCGTTGAATAGCCCCTGCGAGAGAACTTTATCAAGGGTTTGAACGATCTGCGGGTCAAATAACACCCCGGCCTGTCCGCGCAGATACTGGAGGGCTTCCTCCTGTAGGATGCGCGTCCGGTAGGGACGGTCGCTGGTCAGCGCGTCGAAGGCGTCTGCCACCGCGAAGATGCGCGCCAGGTAGGGAATATCCTTGCCGCTCAAGCCGGCGGGATAGCCGCTCCCATCCCAGCGCTCCTGGTGGTAGCGGACGACGGCCAGCGTATCTTGCAGGAAAGGGATGCCCTCCACGATGCGTGCGCCGATGTCCGGGTGCAGGCGCATGAGTTTCCATTCGGCCGCGTCGAGCGGGCCGGGTTTGAGCAGGATCGTGTCGCTGATGCCGATCTTGCCGATGTCGTGGAGCAGGGAGCCGCGTTCCAGCGCTTTGAGTTGCATGGGCGCGAGGTTCAGGTTTTCGCCGAGCCTGCGCGCGACCTGCGCCACGCGCAGGCTGTGGCCCTCGGTTTCGCGGTCGCGCGCATCCAGGGCGGACATGAGCGCGGCCAGGGTGTGGTCGTAGGTGGTTTCCAATTCGTGGTAGGCGGATTCCAGTTCGCGGGCTTGCTGGCGCGATTCCACCAGCAGGATCGAGCGTTCCAGCGCGACAGCCGCCTGGTTGGCCAGCGTTTGCAGGTTGGTGGCATAGCGCGATCCGTTGCGGTCCGGGAGCATCAACCAGAGCGCGCCATAGGTGCGCATGGGGGTCTTGAGCGGGAAGCATACGCGGGAGGTTTCATCTTCGGACGAGAGGAAGATGCTCTGGCCGCTATCCATGGCGCGCTGGACAATTTCCATGGGGTGGACGGGAGTCACGTGCGCGCCGCGGGCGTCCAGTTGCACCTCGGCTTCCACTCTTTTATCCGGCGTAAGCAGGATGATGCCGGTGGAATCCGCGGCGCAGACTTTTTGCGCGGCTTCGGCGATGTAGCGCGCCGCCTCGGTCAACTCCTGGGCCTGGATGACCTGAAAACTCAATTGGTATAACTGGGTGGCGCTGGCCAGGTTGCTGCGTAGTTCATGCGACAGCCAGGCGCTTTCGATGGCGGCCGCGGCTTGGGAGGAGAGCAGGCTGGCAAGCGACTCATCGTTTTCTGTAAAAAAAACCTCTCCCTGTTTGCCGAATGCCAGCACGGCCCCCACACTCAGGCGGTGCATGCGGATCGGAATAGCGATCATGCTGCGCAGGGCAGGCAGGTCTATCTCGATGTGCGAGGCGTGTTTGTACCTGCGAATGTCGCGCACGCGGAAGGGGCGCGTGGCGTTGAGCGCTGCCTGCATCAAGGGTTCCTCGTTGGGGTTTTGCCGCAGGGATTTCAGCAGGCGCGGGGCATGGCCCGTGGAGGCGGTGCGGGTGAAATTCCCCTCCTGGTCGAGCAGGGTGACGAACGTGAAGCGGGCGCGCAGGGTCTGGCGGGCGGTGGCGGCCACTTCCTGCACTGCGGTCTGCGGATCGGGCTGGGCGGTCAGCGAGATGCCCGCCTGGATCAATTCCGCCAGCCGCTGGCGGTATTCCGAGCGTTCCCAGGCGCGCAATAGTTCCGCCGCAATGGCTTCGGCGATCTGAACGTCGGAACTGCTGAAGGCGTTCGGTCGGTCGTCGCTGATTTCCAGCAGGGCTTTGAGGTGCCCGTGATCAACCAGCGGCACGGCAACGGTGGAAAGCGTTGGTTCTTCCCCAAGTTTCAGGAAGTCCGGCTCCAGCCGCGCGTCCTGGACTACCTGTGTTTTACGCAGGCGCGCCGTCCGCCCGAGGATGCCGAGTTTTACATTTTGCCGGTAGCCCGGTGGGAGTATGCTGACGCGCGTCCCGGCCACGGCCAGCGAGACCAGTTCGTGCCGTTCCGGTTCGTGTATGTAGAGCGCGGCCAGCGTGCAATGCAGGGAGCGTTGCAGGATGTTGACTGCCAGTTGCGAGGCCACCGGCGCGTCCAGTTGGTTTTCCAATTGCTGGCTGAGTTCGGAAAGCAGGGTCAACTGGGCGGTGCGGCGTTTCTCCCCGGCCAGTTGTTCGCCCAGGGTATTGATCTGCCGGGCTTGCAGTTCCACCCGCTTTTGGATATCCGGCATGGAGGCGGTGAACGGGCGGGTCAGCCGCTCGATGCGTTTACTCCAACGGGCGGCTTCTTCCGTTTCTTCCACCGGCCCGGGCGTGAGCGCGCGTTCTCCCGATAACTTGAACGCCAGCCCATTGATGATCGCCACCAGGGAAACCAGGCCGTACACCAGCAGGGATTCTGTCCCCAGGATCAGGAGGAAGGCCAGTTCACGATTGTTCAGGTGCAGCAATCCCCACCCGCTCAGGCTGGAGACGTCCATTATTTCCGCGCGGTCGAGCAGGAAGGTCACGGCGACCAGGAAGGAGGTTTGCAGGATGGCCGCCAGCAGGAGGACGCGTTTTCCCAAAACATCGTCTGGCGGAAGTTTCAGCCGGTTCCAGGGAATGGCGTCGGCGGTCAGCAAGATCATGGCCAGGGCGAAGGCCGGGATCAGGCCGGGCAGGTTTCTTGTCAGCGTGAAGAACAGGCTCCAAGCGAACCAGGGGATCGCCAAAAATTTGACGAGGATGCGTTTGCCACGCGCCTGTGGGTTTAGCAGGGCGGTTCCGCCGATAGCCGCGCTGATCAAAAACGCCGCGCCAAATGTGACGTGATACGGGAGCAAACCCCGGTAGGCCGCGGTCGCGTGGACGGCAGGCCAGGCCAGTAGTCCGAGACCCGCCGCGAGGTTCAGGGACGCGGCGAAGCCGGTCAGCGGGTCGCGTCCATTCCTGAAAATGGAAAACAGGATCGTGATGATCAGGCCGATGAACAGGAACGTCTCCACCGTCCGGCCATCCTGCGCGTATAAAAATGCCAGCCCGCCCAGGGAAACTGTCACGAACGCATACACCAGCCAGCCGTAGAGACGTTGCATTGCAACGTCTCTACGGATTGCAACGTCTCTACGGATTGCAACGTCTCTACGGATTGCAACGTCTCTACGGGATGGGATAAACACCCGCGCCAAAGCGGCCATTCCAACAAAATGGAAAAGAAAACCAATGCCAACCAGGGCGGGATTGGAAAGATGCGCGAGCATCTCCCCCTGGTGCCGGGGGATGAGCAAAAAACTTTGACCGATTACCAGCAGGATGCCTGCGGTCAGCGTGAGGAGCGGGTCAATGGCGCGGTGTTTCATCTTGGTTCGAGGATAGCACAAATAGGGAATGGTAAACAGGGAAACAGGTACGCAAGTAAACACGGACTTGCTACCGTACATCTTAGATTCTGCCCAACATCTTTCAACGCGAATTGCGCGAATACTAAAGTACGATGTGAGCGAATTCCGCGAAGGAAATTGGGGAGAATTCGTGACATTCGCCTATTCGCG
>CAYJLS010000022.1:0-33773 GCA_964371065.1 uncultured Anaerolineaceae bacterium
GTGAGCACCCGACGCAAATTCTCACCGACTTGTACACCGTGCTCCGCGAGAAGGGTCGCATTGACGGACTCAAGTGGCTGGCCGTCGGCGATATGCGGATGCGGACAATGCACTCGCTAGGATACGCCCTCAGCCAGTTCGATTGCCCGATCACGTTCGTTGCGCCACCCGAATTGGGTCTCACCGACGAATTCAAAGCGGAGTTGAAACAATACAGCGTCAACTTCAAGGAAGCCGACCACGTGGAGAAGGCCATCGCCGAAGCAGACGTGATTCTGGTCGAGCCGGTCGTCCAGCCCGATTACACCAAGTCGCGTGACGAGCGCGCTGGCAAAGATGTGGGCATGACTCCCGCCAATTACAAGATCACGCGCGAACTGCTGGAGACGAAAGCCAAGTCCGACGCGATCCTGCTCCACTCCCTGCCGCGCATGGACGAGATTCCCGTTGACGTGGACATCACCCGCTGGTCGCGTTACTGGCAGGAAGCCTTCAACGGCGTGGTGATGAGGATGACTTTGCTGGCGCTCGTACTCGGAGCGATGGAGTAGGTTAGTTTGATAGTTGAGTAGTTTTGTAGTTACGTAGTTGGGTAGTTGGGTAGTAGCTCGCTCTGGCAGAAACTACCCAACTACTAAACTATCGAACTACCAAACTATGGAAGAGGCGCGAATGGAAATGGACAAGAAGGCTGTCAAGGAATGGAAGGCGGAATATGAACTTATCAACGCGGCAGAACGCGAGATGCTCAAACAAGAGTTGCCGCTCATTCTGCCTGGCGAAGGAGCAATGCGCTATTTTCGTCTCTGCGAATCACTGCGAACGCAAATCATCGAATCGCGTGAAATCTTTGCCGACCAGCGGCGCGAGCGATATCGTGCCCTGGAAGCGCGTCTAAGGAAAATTGCGGAGTACCAGCGCCATGGTTTTTCAAGTTAGATATCTCAAACAAATCATCGCGTTTCTGAAGGAATTCAACGTTCCGTATATGGTGATCGGTGGGATTGCCATTGCGGAAAGAGGCCGTGTTCGCACGACAGAAGATGCCGACTTGAAAATACTCGTACAAGATCGGACAATTTCAGAATTTCGCGTCCTGGCGGAAAGCCGATTCAAGCCTCATCGCCGACCCTGGCTCGGCAAGTCGGAGAGCGCGTTGATCGTCTCGGTTGAGATTGAGGACGGCATGGTGGTTGATATGCTGGCGTCCATTCTTCCCTATGAAGAGCAGGCCATTCAACGCGCGGAAATCATGGAAATTGATGGATTGGAATTACCTGTTTGTAGCGCGGAAGATCTAATCATCCACAAGGTAATTTCCAATCGCCACCACGATTGGCAGGATATTGAAGGCGTGATCTATCGCCAGCGCGGCAAACTGGACCTCAAATACATCCGCCACTGGCTGACGCCATTTGCCGAAGCGCTCGAAACTCCCGAAATGCTGACGCGCTTCGAGGAACTTTATGAAGCGAACAAATAGGTAGACACGTGATTCGACCTGTATACCTGTGTACGTGTGTACCTATGTACTTGTGTACGTGTATACCAAACAAACAAGGAGACTAACCAATGCAAACTAATTTTCGCGGCCGCGATCTGATCGGCGACCTGGACTTCACGAAAGAGGAAGTCGAAACTGTTCTGGACGTGGCGTGGGACTTGAAACGTAAGCGCGCACTGGGTGAACCGCACGCCTACCTGCGCGACAAGGTGCTGGCGATGCTGTTCTTTTTCTCGTCCACGCGCACACGCGGATCGTTCGAGGCGGGCATCGCCCAACTCGGCGGGCACGGCGCATTCATTGACAGCAACACCACGCAAATCTCGCACGGTGACACACCCGTGGAGATCGGCGAGATCTTTGGCCGCTACTTCGACGGCATCGCCATCCGTCACTGCGACTTTGGCGACGGCAACAAATATCTGAACGCGGTTGCCAAGAACTCGCGCGCGCCTGTCCTCAACATGCAGTGCGACATCTATCACCCATTCCAATGTCTCGCGGACTTGATGACCATCATGGAAAAGAAGGGACGCGATCTTCGCAAGAAGAAGATCGTCGTCTCGTGGGCGTACGCGGCTTCCTACCTCAAGCCTGTTTCCGTTCCCCAATCCTTGATCCTCCAGATGCCGCGCTTTGGCATGGACGTGACGCTTGCTTATCCGCCCGAATTCAAACTCATGCCCGAGATCGTCGAGCAGGCGAAGGAACAGGCAAAGATCGCGGGAACCAGTTTCGAGATCATTGACAGCAAAGACGGCATGACCGAAGCCTGCAAGGACGCGGACGTGATCTACGCCAAGTCCTGGGGTCCGCTGTTGACCACCAACGATAAAACCGAAGGCAAAAAGATTCAGGACTCCTACAAAAACTGGCTGATGGATGATGCCAAATTCAAGGTTGCCAAATCCAACGCCATTTATATGCACCCCCTGCCCGCCGACCGCGATGTCGAAGTCACCAGCAGTGTCCTCGATGGGCCGCACTCGGTTGTCTTCGATGAAGCCGAGAATCGCCTGCACGCGCAGAAAGCCGTCATGGCTTTGACGATGAGTTGATTAGTCTAATAGTCGGATGGTCGCATAGTCTGATAGTCGGTTGCTGGCTCCGATTGACTTCAGGACTATGTGACTATTAGACTAGGCGACTATTTGACTACAAGACCAGGAGACTTTATGACCAACAAACTTGCTGTTATTGCAATCGGTGGCAACTCGCTTATCAAGGATGAGTCCCACAAGTCCGTCGAGGACCAGTATCTGGCCGCGAAGGAGACCACCTTCCACATCGCGGACATGATCGAAGCAGGCTGGGACGTGGCCGTCGGCCACGGGAACGGCCCGCAGATCGGGTTCATCCTGCGACGCTCGGAGATCGCCGCGAAAGTCGAGGGCATGCACGAGGTCCCGCTCGAAGTCTGCGGGGCGGACTCGCAGGGCGCCATCGGCTACGCCCTCCAGCAGACTCTGCAAAACGAACTGAACCGCCGCAAGATCAAAAAATCGGTCGCGACGGTTGTCACGCAAGTCGCGGTGGACGCGAACGACAAGGCCTTCAAGGAACCCTCGAAGCCCATCGGCTCGTTCATGGACGAGGCGGAGGCCAAACGCCGCCAGAAGGAACTCGGCTGGTCGGTCAAAGAGGACGCGGGTCGCGGCTGGCGGCGCGTCGTCGCCTCGCCGCTCCCGAACGAGGTCGTTGAATTGGACGCGGTCCAGACCCTCATCAAAGCCGGGACGGTGGTCATCACCGTCGGCGGCGGCGGCATTCCCGTGATCCGCAAAGCGGACGGGGAGTTGCAGGGCGTGGCGGCTGTGATTGACAAGGACTTCGCCTCCAGCCTGCTGGCGCGCCTCATCAACGCCGACCTGTTCCTCATCTCCACTGCGGTCGAGAAGGTCGCCGTCAACTTTGGCAAGCCCGATCAGAAATGGCTCGACAAGATGACTCTGGCCGAAGCCAAAGCCTACCTCGCCGAAGGCACACACTTTGCCAAAGGCTCGATGGCGCCGAAGATCCAGGCCGTCATTTGGTTCCTGGAAAACGGCGGCAAGCAGGCGCTGATTACAAATCCTGAAAATATTGGCCGCGCCATCAAAGGCGAGACCGGTACACTGATCGTTCCGTAAATGCAATTGTAGGGGCGGGGTTACCCCACCCCTATTTTCATAAATGAAACGCATCCACCCCGCCCTCGCTCTCCTCGTCACAACCATCCTCGCGTATGGATTGCTGTTGCCGTCCCTCGGCTTTTACTGGGACGATCTGCCCATGTCGTGGATTCGCTACCAGTTGGGAACCGAGGCGATGACGCGTTATTTTTCGAGCAACCGTCCCGTGTGGGGATTGCTCTACCAGGTGACCACGCGCATTCTTCCGCAAATCCCAATCTATTGGCAAGTCTTCGCGCTCCTCCTGCGTGCGCTGACGGGCATCCTCGCTTGGGGGACTTTCAAACGCATCTGGCCGCGCCGCGAAACCTTCGCGTTGATCGCAGGTTTCTTTTTCCTGCTTTATCCCGGCTTCAACCAGCAGTGGGGTTCCTATCTCTACAGCCATTTCTTCATCGTGCTCAATTGCTTCCTCGCCTCGCTCTACTTCATGTTGCGCGCCCTCGACGATCCGCGCCGCGCCCGCCTCTTCACCGCGCTCGCCCTGCTCTTCTCCGCGCTCAACCTTTGGATGATGGAATATTTTTTCTTCGCCGAACTCGTCCGCCCGTTCATCCTCTTCATCGCCTTGCGGGACCGCGAAACGTATGCAAGTGAACGGCGAACCAATTCATCTTTCATCTTTCATCTTTCATCTTTTTATTTTCCCTACCTCCTCGTCTGGCTCGCCGCCGTCCTTTCGCGCCTCTTTATCTTCAACAACCAGGTCTATTCGACGAGTCTGCTCGGGGATTTGCGGACGGACTTTTTTGCGACTCTGGCGCGACTCATCCAACTCATCCTCGCCTCTTTCTGGACTGTGAGCGGCGCGGCCCTCGGACAGGTTTTCCAACTCCCCAGCCCATCGGGGGACGGGTGGCGAGTGACGGTGATGGTTGTAGGAGTTGTCGTTCTTGTTTTCATCGTTACACAATACGCAATACGCAGTATGGGTACACAGGTAAACACGTACACAGGTAAACAAACAGAGGCACAACGTTCAACGTTGAACGTTCAACGCGTAACTTCTCCTTCATCCTTCATCTTTCATCCTTCATCTTTTGCGATCCTTCTCTCCCTTGCCGCGTTCCTCACTGCGGGCTGGCCGTTCTGGTTGATCGAATTTCCGCCCACGCTTTCGCACCCGACGAGTCGTTTTACCCTCCCGTTTATGTTTGGCGCTGTTCTCCTGTGGACGGGACTGCTGGAACTCGTCCCCTGGGCGCGCTGGAAATATTTTCTGGCCGGTTTGCTGATCGCTTTGATGGCAGGGCGGCAAGCCTTTTGGATGAACGACTACCGCCGCGAGTGGGATTCGCAGAAGACGCTTTTCTGGCAGATGACCTGGCGCGCGCCCGGGCTGGAACCGAACACCACCGTGTTGCTGAACGATCGGGCGTTTCTCTCGCCCTCCGCGACGGGACAACTCCCGCCAGTGGATGCGCGCGTCTTCAACTATTATGCCGATAATTCCCTGGTCGCGGTCTTGAACTGGATCTACGCCCCCAATAATCACGGCGACCGGATGGACTACCTTTTGCTTTATCCCAAGTCGCGCATCGGCGGGTCTCTGCCCGCGTTCGAAAAAGGTCTGCCAATTAATTATGATTTTCTCGCGGGCACGTTTACAGGGGACACTTCGCAGGTGGTCGCGTTCTATTATTCCCCGCCCGGTTGCCTGCGCCTGCTCGACCCGGAGATTGACACGGGTAACCACTTCATGCCCGATGAAACGCTGATGCGCGAGGCCGCCGCGCTGTCCTCGTCCGCGTGGATTCTGCCCGAGGAAACGGCGACCATGCCCAAAGTCTACGGGAGCGAACCGCCGCGCGGGTGGTGTTATTATTTCGAGCGCGCGGACCTCGCCCGTCAAATGAAAGATTGGGAGGAGGTCGTCCGCATTGCAGGGAGCGCGTTCGCGCTGGACGATCATCCCAACGATCCGGTGGAGCGATTCGTTTTTATCGAGGGTTACGCCCACGCGGGCGATTGGGCGCGGGCGCAGGAGTTGTCGCTGGAATCGTATCGCGTCTCGAAGGAGTACGTCGCGCCGATGCTGTGCTCGTTGTGGTCGCGCATCGCGCAGACAACCACGCCCGACGCCGAACAGGTTGGGGCAGTGAACGCAATGCGCGAAAAATTTTCATGCGAACGATGATGTTCGGAGGCGCAAGTGATGACATAATCGGCTTGTTCATTTTGTTCGTTCGGGCTAGAATATTTTTACGCAAGCGATTATAATTATTATTGTATAGACAATCTGGAAGGAGGTGCGCGGCCCAAAATTGAATATCTGCCCGTTCAATCGCCTCTGTCTAACCCAAGATACTCTATAGGAGGAGTATACCCATGCGTACAACAATGTCCAAGATCGCCTTACTGATGGTGATCGTCGTCCTCGTCCTTTCGGCCTGCGCCCCGAAGCAGACCGCGACTCCGGCCCCGGTCACGCAACCGCCCGTTACACAACCTCCCGCTACTGAACCGCCGGTCGCGACGGAACCGCCGGCCACCGTGCCACCCGAGGCTGGTTTTACCATCCCGGATATCACTGCCGGCAAGTTCAACGTCGCCATCGTCCTGATCGGCTTCCACGCCGACGGCGGCTGGTCGCAAGCGCACACCGAAGGCGCACAGTGGATGTCCACCCAGGATCCCAATATCGCCGTTTCGTATGTCGAGTTGGTGTTCCCGGGTCCCGATGCGGAATCGGTGATGCGTTCGCTGGCCCGCAAGGGATTCGACCTGATCATCGGCTCGACCTTCGAATATGGCCCGACCATGGAAGCGCTGGCCGAGGAATTCCCCGATATTAGCTGGGTGCACGTTTCGGGTTATCGCTCCAACGGCACGAACTATGGCAACCTCTTCGGCGCCATGGAAGATATGAAGTACCTGGCCGGGATGGTCGCCGGCGCGCGCGCCAAAGCCGATGGCAATCCCAAACTGGGTTACGTTGCCCCGTGGCCCCTGCCCGAGGTGATCCGCCTGGGCAATGCGTTCATGCTGGGCGTGAAAGTGACCTGCCCGGAGTGCACGATGGAAGTCCGCTGGATCAACACCTGGTACGATCCCGACAAGGAAAAGCAGGCTGCGCAATCCCTGCTCGACGCGGGTGTGGATATTGTGTTGATCGGTTCCGATACGCCCGGTCCGCTGGTGGCGGCCTCCAACGCCGGCAAGTGGGCTTTCACCTACGATTACATCAATTCCTGCTCCCCGGCGCCCGAGAAATGCCTGGGTACGCCATACTGGAATTGGGGTCCGATCTATCTTGACATCGTCAAGAAGATCCAGGCAGGAACCTGGGTACCGGGCAACGACTACCTGGATGCCGATACCGGTATCGTAGGCTTCTATGGCTTCATGGAAGGCCAGACGCCTCAGCCCGGTGTCCCGCCGGAAGTGATTGAACTCGTCAAAGCGAAACTCGCCGACATGCTGGCCGGCAAGTTCACCCGTTTCGATGTCTTCAAAGGCCCGATCAAGGATAACACCGGCAAGATCATTGTCCCGGAAGGCGTCTCGCTCACCCAGGAAGACCTGGAAGGGATTGACGCTGGAACGATCGCGGCGTTCAACCTCACCGATCGCACTGCCTGCACAATCTGTATGAACTGGCTGGTTGACGGCATTTTGGGCACGATCCCGCCCATGCCGTAACGCGTTTCCATTGACGTTGTGTTGGCGCAGGAGATTCCTCCTGCGCCAACATTATCACGAGTCCGCTCTTGGAGAGATCCATGACCGAATCCCCCCTTGCGTTCGAAATGCGCGGCATCGTCAAGCGCTTCCCCGGTGTGCTGGCTAACGATCGCATAGACTTTGCGTGCCGCGCCAGTGAGGTGCATGCCTTATTGGGCGAAAACGGCGCCGGGAAGAGCACGTTGATGAATGTGCTGGCGGGTTTATATCGCCCGGAGGCTGGCGAGATCATCGTCAACAATGAGCGGGTTTCCTTCCGTTCTCCCCAGGACGCCATTGCCCACGGCATCGGCATGATCCACCAGCATTTCATGCTTGTCCCCTCGCATTCGGTGGCGGAGAACATGGTGCTGGGTCTCAACCGTCCCCGCTTTTTTCTCAACTTGTCGAGCGTGGAGGAACAAGTGGCCGCTCTCGGGGAGCAATATGGAATGCGTGTAAATCCTCGCGCCCGCATCTGGGAACTTTCGGTGGGGGAGCAGCAGCGAGTGGAAGTGCTCAAGATGCTGTTCCGCGGGGCGAAGGTGCTCATCATGGACGAGCCGACGGCAGTTCTGACTCCGCAGGAAGTGGATACCCTTTTCCATACTTTGCGCGACATGACCAAGCGCGGCCACACCATCGTTTTCATATCCCACAAACTCGATGAGGTCACTGCCATTGCCGACCGCGTGACTGTCCTGCGGCGCGGCGAAGTGACAGCCGCCGGGGTTTCGGCCCAGGGCGTGACCAAGGCCCAGCTCGCGAGATTGATGGTCGGACGCGATGTCCTGTTCCTCGTTGACAAGAAGAAATCACAACCGGGCGAGACGGTGCTTTCGGTTGAGAACTTGAACGCCGAAAACGACCGCGGCCTCCCAGCGTTGCGCGGCATCTCGATCCGGGTCCGCGCTGGAGAAATTCTTGGGGTCGCCGGCGTTGCGGGCAACGGTCAGCGGGAATTGGCGGAAGTGCTAACGGGATTGCGCCGTCCAACTTCTGGAAAAATCATGTTTGGCGATCTGCCTTTGGATCACCATACAAATTGGCTGGAGATCAGCCAGCAATTAGCCCACATTCCCGAGGACCGCGCCGCGTTTGGCAGCATCCCGACCTTGAGTGTGGCAGAGAACCTGATCCTTAAACGATTTAATCGCCCGCCTATCTCGAAGGGTTGGTCCATCAACGCCGCCGCGGTGCATCAAAATGGAGTGCGGCTGGTGGAGCAATATAATATCAGCACGCCGACCGTTGATACGCCCGTGCACATGTTATCGGGTGGAAATCTTCAAAAGGTGATCCTGGCACGCGAGACCTCGGGACATCCCAAACTGATGGTTGCTGTCCATCCCACGCGCGGGTTGGATGTGGGCGCCATCGAGGATATCCACCGGTTGTTAATCGAACTGCGCGACCAGGGCACTGCCATCCTGCTGATCTCGGAAGAATTGGATGAACTTTTTTCGCTTGGGGACCGGATCGCCGTGATCTACGAGGGTCAGATTGTCGGCGAAATGCCGCCGGATCGAGCCAATCTCAATGCGATTGGCCTGATGATGGCCGGAACAAAGGCGGAGCAAGCATGAACTTTCCCCTGACATCCTATCGTCTGAGGGTCGAAGCGCGTTTGGATAATCCCAAATGGATTGGGCTGGTGTCCTCCGTTATCGGCGTTCTGCTGGCCTTGTTCGTGGGTGGGATCGTGCTGAAAGCCGCAGGCGCGACGAATCCCATCGCGACCTACGGGGAAATTTTCAAGGAGGGATTCGGCACGCTGGCAGACTGGCAGGCTGGCATCCACGCGTGGATCACGAATACAAGTTGTCCGAAGGGATCGCTCTGCTTTGGTCCGCTCTCGGATACCCTCGTTAAAGCCTCTCCGGTTCTGTTGACTACCCTCGCCTGCATCATTGCTTTCCGCATGAAACTGTGGAATATCGGAGCGGATGGGCAGATGTTCCTGGGTGCGTGGGCCGCCACCGGTGTGGCCGTCTTCCTCATGCCAAAGACCACCGATCGTTGGTTGATGCTGACGGTGATGGGCCTGGCCGGGACCCTGGCTGGTGTCGTGTATGGCGCGATTCCAGGCTTTCTCAAGGCGCGGCTCAACATCAATGAGATCATCACAACCCTGATGTTGAACTACGTGGGGTATAAGTGGGTGGAATATTTCGTTGTTGTCGGGCCGTGGAGCATCGGCGATTTCGAATCCACCGGGCGTTTCCCCAAACCGGCCACGTGGCCGCGGCTGACAGAGTATGCCAAAGAATATCCCATCACAGCCGGGCTGACGGCGCATCCCGGGATTCTGCTCGGCATTGCCGCCGCGATCCTGCTGGCCTGGATCTTGTATCGCAGCCGCTGGGGATATGAGATTCGCGTGATTGGAAACAACCCGAATGCCGCGCGCTACGCCGGGATCAGCCTGGCTCGTAATATCCTGCTGGTGATGTGTCTATCCGGCGGACTGGCGGGATTGGCTGGAATGAACGAAGTCGCCGCTTTGCGTGAACTGAATGGCCGCTTCCAACGCGGCTACGGCTTCACCGGAGTCATCGTGGCGTGGCTGGCGCGCTTGAATCCGATTGCCGCCATCTTCGTGGCCATCCTGTTCGGCGGATTGTTGGTTGGCACAAAACTCATCCAGCCTCAGGGCATTGCCTCCATGTTACAAGGAGTGATCCTCTTCGTTGTTGTCGGTACGGAATTGCTCTTTCATTACCGCGTCCGCTTGGAAAAAGTGGAACCGGTTGCCGCCCCAAAGATGGGAGATGCCTCATGACCGGTTCTGAATTGACTGTGCTGGCTTTCACGATTTTATTTGGCGCGCTGGTCAGCGGCACGCCCCTGCTTTTTGCAACCATCGGTGAAATTTTCTCGGAGCGCTCGGGTGTGATGAACCTCGGTATCGAAGGCATGATGCTCGTCGGCGCGATGGGCGGCTTCGCGGCCTGGTTCAAAACAGAAAACCTGGGTGTTGGCTTGATTTTCGGGATGTGCCTGGGCGGTTTGCTGGCCCTGCTCCACGCCTTCATCACGATCACCTTACGCGCGGATCAAGTGGTGAGCGGATTGGCCGTGACGCTGCTCGGCGGCGGTCTCTCGAGCATTTTGGGTCAGCCCTACGTGGGTCAGCGCGTGCCCCAACCGACCTCCATCGGTTTGCCAATCATCGGGAATGTCCCGGTCCAACAGGTCGTGCTTGTCATTCTCGGCCTCATCTTCGGCGTGTTCGCCTGGTTTTATATTAATCGCACACGGCCCGGTCTCAACATGCGTTCGGTGGGTGAATATCCCTCCGCCGCCGACTCGCTGGGCATCAACGTGTACCGGACGCGTTACACGTACGTTGTTTTTGGCGGCGCCATGAGCGGACTGGCTGGCGCGGTCATGAGCCTGGTCACCGATCCGGGTTGGGTGGATGGAAAGACCTCGGGGTTGGGGTGGATCGCGGTCGCTCTTGTGATTTTCGGAGCGTGGGATCCTCTGCGCGGGGTGTGGGTCTCCTACTTCTTCGGCCTGCTCCGCCGCCTGCCGCTTGACTTGCAAAACCCGGCCCTGCCTTTTATCTCCACTGCCAACAATCCATCCATTGGCCGGTTGATGGACATGCTTCCATACATTGCCACCATCGTCATCCTGATCCTCGGCTCGCGTGATTCCATTCGCAGACGCCTCGGCGCGCCCGCCGCGCTGGGCGAACCGTACGTCCGCGGCGAACGCGGCCAATAAAAGTTAAGCAGTAAAATCGAATTCCATCGGTTCGGTGGTCGCTGAGTGAAACCAGCGGCGTTGGGATGCGTCCCATCGAAAAGTGCCGCCGCCAGAAAGAGGTGCCACCAATGAACCTTTGGCAGGAATACAAACGGCCTGCCTCCGTCGCGGAGGCAATTCACGACCTCACATCTGCATCCGGTCCCGCGTTGCCCATCGCGGGCGGAACGGATTTGTTGCTCGATTTGAAACAAGGCCGCCATGCCCCCGTCCACACGTTAATTGATTTGACTTTCGTCCCGGAGATGACCGCGCTCGAACTGAGGGGGGACGAACTCTACATCGGCGCCGCCGTCCCGGTCAATCGCGTCGCGCGGGACCCTCTGGTTGGTCGCCGCGCCCAGGCCCTGGTCGAAGCCTGTGAGTTGGTCGCAGGCCCGCAAGTCCGCAACACTGCCACGCTCGGAGGCAACGTCGCCCACGCCCTCCCCGCCGCTGACGGCACCATCGCCCTGCTCGCCCTCGACGCGCAAGCGGACATTGCTTCCACTGCACTGAGCGGAGCGGAGCGAAGTCGAACTGCGGACGGTGTAGCTATTCGCCGTGTACCTTTCACATCCCTCTTCCTTGGCCCCGGCAAATCCTCCCTCAAACACGGCGAAGAACTCCTCGTTGGCTTCCATTTACCACTTACCGATCACCACCAAGCCTCCTGCTTCAAACGCATCATGCGTCCGCAAGGCGTCGCGCTTCCCATCCTGAATTGTGCGGTCTGGCTTGCACGCGAAAAGGATATCGCCAAAGATATTCACATCGCTGTTGGCCCCGGCGGCGCGACTCCCTTCCGCGCCATCCAAGCCGAAGCCACCCTGCGCGGACAATCCCTCGCCAACGAGACTTTTGCCCGCGCCCTCGACGCCTTGCTTGCCCAAGCCCAGTTCCGCACCAGTCCCCGCCGCGCCAGCGCGGACTATCGCAAGCATATCGTTGGCGGGTTATTCAGGGACACGCTCGAAACCGCGTGGACAAGAGCGTATAATTATTAGACAGAAGGTTTGAGGAGCAAATCCCATGTCAACACTTTCTGCGGATACAGATGAGTCTTTTCTCACGCCGTCCTGACGTTCTGTGTCAAAAGGTCCCTGTGCGCTTATCATCCCCTTGCGGGACTGTAGCTGAGACTTTTTGGTTGCGGCTGGAGGCCGCGCTATGAGCAAACACAAAAAGAAAACACCCAAACTAAACCCGCGCCTGCTAACCCGTCCCCGCCTCAACGCGCTGTTCGAGCGCCGCGCTCGCGGCAAATTGGATGATGACGGGCTGTACGCCGCCGTTCAGTCGCTCATGGATGAGGACGGCTACCGTCCGGTGATTGACGACTTGGTGAAACGCATGGAAGGCACGCCCGATGCCGAGCGGGAAACGCTGATGATCCTTGTGCCGCGTTTGCGCCATCGCGAGGTGATTGATTACCTCTGGCACAAGGTGAAAAAGCCCGGCGCGCTGCCGCTGGACGCCAAGATGACCGCCCTGATAATTCTCAAAGGGATGGGCGAAGATGTGGATCTCTCCGATACCAGCCGCTATTTCCCCACTCGCGACTTCAAACGCCGCGATATCAAGACCGCGCAAGGCCTATTCCGGACGGGCGTACGCGGCCTTGCTAATGACCTGCGCAACGCGCGCGATCCTGCCGAGGTGGAGGCCATGATGCGGTACGCCAACCAAATTTCTGGAGCGGTTGACGGTGAGAATCTTCTGTTGGAGATGGCCGCGAATGCTGAGGCGGATGCCGATGATCTGGGCGCCGATTTCCTCTTCGCCTTAATGCATACCGCATCTTTCCCGCAAGTCCAGCAGGCTGCCGAACGCGCCCTCACCCGCCTGGCTGCAAACGGAGTCAGACCCGTCACCCCGGCCATTCTCGGACTGGGCCAGGACAAGTTCTACGCTGCTTACATGACCGACCCTGACCATCCCTGGCAGCAAAACGTGATTGTCGCATGGGAGCGGGGCGGAGGAGGCGTAATCCAAGCGCTGTCCTTCCTGCTCGATTTCGGCTTCCCGTGGCGCGGCGCGATCAAGGACATGTTTGCTACTCGCGGCATGAAGCCTTCAGAATTTCAGAGCCAGGTCGTAGAGAAATGGGGTGGCGGCGAGCGTCTATATCGTGTCCGTCTGGACCGCGTCCGGGCAACCATTGCCGCGTCCTTGGAAGCCAACCGCGCCTTCAAAATGCCTTTGCCTAAAGAATTCAACGAAATTAGCCACCTGGTCAAGCGCTGGGCGCAACATCCCTCCGCTGAGGCTCTCGCTGCGGATACCACGCGCGACGAGCTGGGCAACCGGCCGCTGATTCCTGACCGCAGCGGCCGGCCGGTTTTGATGCATGCGCACGATCTCGAACACCTCGATGAAATTATGAGCGGGAAAAAGGTTGCCCCGCCCGACGAAGATGAATACGCCTCTTTTGAGGAAACATAATTGAACAATCAAATCTCCCTTACTGTTAATGGCAAACAATATTCACTCGAATCCATTTCAGGCGAAACACTCTCCACCCTCCTCCGCCAGCGACTTCGTCTCACAGGCACAAAGATCGGCTGTGACGAAGCCGAGTGCGGCGCGTGTACTGTCCTCGTGGACGGCGAGCCGATCATGTCCTGTGTCTATCCCGCCGAGCGTGCGGATGGAAAAACGATTGTGACGATTGAAGGACTTGCCCAGCGGGTTCACGAAGAAATGAAACTTCA
This sequence comes from uncultured Anaerolineaceae bacterium, assembly GCA_964371065.1. GTDB lineage: Bacteria > Chloroflexota > Anaerolineae > Anaerolineales > Villigracilaceae > Denitrolinea. Next base: position 13,806 of record CAYJLS010000022.1, read on the forward strand.
TCCGCTTCAGGAAGCCTTCGTTGAACATGGCGCGGTGCAATGCGGATTCTGCATCCCTGGGCAGATTATGACCGCCTATGCTTTGCTCAAGCGCAATCCGAATCCAAATTCGGATGAGATTCGTTTTGCGTTGAAGGATACGCTCTGCCGTTGCGCGGGGTATCCATCCATTGAGAATGCAATTCTTGCCGCGGCACAATCCCTGCGAACAGGCGAACCCATAAAACCACCGCACATTCCTGATTCAATTCATAACCATAATATCGTTGGTCGCACACACTTGCGGCCTGACGCAGTCGAGAAGGTCAATGGCAAAGCAATTTACACCGATGACCTTGTGTTCGATGGCATGTTATACGCCAAGGTCCGCCGCGCGATGATTCCGCATGGGATCTTGAAGAAGCTCGATATTTCCAAAGCCAAAGCCCATCCCCATGTAGTGGCGGTTTTAACCGCCGAAGACATCCCTGGCGAACACAATCATGGACTGGTCATTTACGATTGGCCGACCATTGTCGGGGTCGGGGAACGCGTCCGCTACGTGGGGGATGCGATCGCGCTCGTAGCCGCGGAAACGCCCGAAATCGCCGAGCAGGCCGCGGGTCAGATTGAAGCGGAGTTCGGTCTCCTGCCCGTCATCACGAATCCAGTCCAAGCGCGCCAGGAGGGTCAGCCGCAACTTCATCCAAATGGAAATTTGCTGAAACATATCAAGGTCCGCAAGGGCGATATGGACAAAGGCTTTGCGGAAGCGGATGTAATTTTGGAACACACTTTTCACACCGCCATCACCGACCACGCGTTTCTCGAACCCGAATGCAGCATCGCCGTGCCTGTGGGTAAACGAATGGAAATTTATGTCGGCTCGCAAATCCCGTATCAGGATCGAACGCAGGTGGCGCGTGTGATGGGCTGGGACGAGTCGCGCGTGCGCATCGTCGGGCAACTGATGGGCGGCGGCTTCGGCGGCAAGGAAGATGTGATGGGACAAATCCATTCCGCCATGCTTGCGAATGTAACCCAGCGCCCCGTGAAATTATTATTTGATCGTCACGAAAGTTTGCTCGTGCATCCCAAGCGGCACGCCACGCAGATCCGCGTCAAGATCGGCGCGAAGAAAAATGGGCGACTCGTTGCGGTGGATACCGAACTGTATGGCGACACGGGCGCGTATGCGTCGCTCGGCGAACACGTGATGACGCGCGCCACCACCCACTCGGCTGGCCCCTACGACATCCCGCACGTGCGCGCCGATTGCTACGCCATGTACACCAACAATCCGCCCGCGGGAGCGTTCCGCGGTTTCGGCGTCACGCAATCTGCTTTTGCGGTCGAGTCCATGATGGACATGCTCGCCGAAAAATTAAACATGGATCGTATTGAATTGCGCCGCATGAACGCGCTGCATGTTGGGAGTATCACCAACACTGGACAGGAATTGCGCGAGTCGATTGGCTTGACGGAATGTATGGATAAAGTGTCAAGTGCCATGTGTCAGGTGTCAGGTTTGTCGCGCGAAGACATATTCAAACCACACGTGACACCTGACAAGCCACACCTGATACGTTCTTGGGGCTTTGCCGCGGCTTACAAGAACACGGGACTCGGCGGCGGCGCGCCCGATAAATCTGGCGCGGAAGTTGAACTCTATGATGACGGTATGTTTGAAGTAAGAAGCTCCTCTGCCGAAATGGGGCAGGGACTGGTCTCCGTCATGCGGATGATCGTCGCGGAAGAAATGTCTGTCGCACCTGAGCAGGTCCGCGTGCTGGTGATGGACACAGACCTGACTCCCAACGGAGGTCCCACGACTGCATCACGTCAAACATTCGTCACGGGCAATGCTTCGCGTTATGCCGCAAAAACTTTACGCAATGCCATCACCGCCACGCTCGCTGAAAAATATGATGTCAAGCCGGAGCAAATTAAATTTGAAGGCGGCATTGTCCATGCCAACGGACATTCGATGACATACGCGGAAGTTGCCAAAGAAATGAAATCCATGGGACAACAACCTCGTGCCATCTATGAATACGAAGCGCCCAAGACTCAACCGCTCGGAACAGGCGGCGATATGCACTTCGCGTTTTCCTTTGGTGTGCAAGCCGCCGAAGTGGAAGTCAACAAACTGACGGGCGAAGTGCGCGTCCTGAAAGTCATCTCCGCCAACGATGTGGGCATGGCGGTCAATCCGCTTGGCTTGCAGGGACAGATCGAAGGCGGTGTGATGATGGGGCTCGGTAATTGCCTCACCGAAGAATTCATCATGGATAACGGCTACGTTGTCACCGATCATCTTGCCCGCTACCGCGTCCCTGGCATTATGCTAACGCCGGAGATCACAGCCATCATCGTTGAGCATCCCACTGCCGAAGGTCCGTATGGCGCGAAGGGAGTGGGGGAGATATGCAGTATCCCAACCACGCCTGCAATTACAAACGCCATTTACAACGCGGTCGGTGTGAGGATTGATAGAACTCCTGTGGATCAAGAGCTGATTGCGAGGGAGATTTGGGAGAGAGAAAGGAAATAAATCAAAAGGACTCTCAAGGCTTCAAGCCTGAGAGTCCCGTGATTCTTTTTCTTTTTCGAATCTTCAAAAATGACAATTTTGATAACTTGGATTTGAAAGAGTTACGATATACTGACTTTAGGTTTCCAATTCTCTAAAATGGCTGGTGGGATATGCGCTCCCAATTTGCAAAACTGCTGTTACTTTGTACACTGGTTTTTCTCGTATCCTGTGAACAGGATACTGCTACTGCCACTATCGCTACTGCCACTACCGCTATTGCCACTACTACTTCAACCAATGGGATTGCCATACAAAGCGGCGAGTTGGTAGAGCGGTTGATTATCAAGGAATTTTCGTATAATAATTGCTCCACGAATGCACCGTTAGCGATATCGCTTACCTATAAAGAGGTTCTAAGCGAGAGTCTGGCGAAAGAACTTGTGTTGGGGGGAAAGGGTAGTGTGGGCGTGGATATTCCGGAAGTTGCCAAAGTCGCTATAGAAGCGGAAATCAAGGAAAGATTTGCATCTGAAAAGACGATGGTATTTGAAAGTAGTCAGGCGGCAAGTTTTTCTGTGCCTGAATTTTCCAGCCAAAAAATTACAATCACACTAAAAGAAACATTGCGGGAAGGGAGTGTCTCGTACGCGTATGATGGAGAGACTCATGGGATTGAATACAGTTATAGGATAAATTTGGAATTTATCGAGTTGCAAAATGATACGTTGACTTGTCCAGTAGAATCTGAAAGTGCGCCTCCTCCAATTGCGCTTCCCACAATAATCCCTCTTCCACCATCCACTCCCTTCGTCCAACTTCCCTGCGGAGAGGGGTTTGATATGTCGGTTTGGACCCCTGTTACAACAAATCAGAATAATATGCCTGCCAATAATGGCGTTTGCTGGCAATTGGGCGGCTTTGGAATGTCAATGTTCGATGGAACGATCTCCATCCTGGAAAACCATTGGAATTCGACGGCTAGTTGGTATGGTGTCACCCGCCGGATTCAGCCGAAATCCAGGATTCGTCTGGAGGTGAAACTTGAAAAACTGCTCAATGGACAGATTTGGATTGGTTATGTTTTTTCTCCCGATAACATCAATAACGGGCGGTTTTTGGTGATCAAGCCAGTGGAACCATCGAAATCAGGCAATCAAAGCGCTTTTCGTATCGTGGAAATGTATGGAGGTCAACCATCTCCGATGTTCGATAATGTGTTTGTTCCGTTTGATACCACCGGGGAATACAAAATTAATCTGGAAATTAACGAGAACCGGCTGTCAATCTGGCTGAACAATGGTGCGACCAGGGCCTTTCCACCCTTTGAAGTGACCCAGCCATATTTTTTCATCGGGTACCTGTCAAGCACAGGCCTGGATATTGACGCCACGATTAGCAACATTCAGATTCAACCATGATCTGTAGTCACCGATTTATTGGGGAATATCTGCCCTTCGATCTCGTTCAGTTTCGCGTGGCAGATTCCACAGCGCGGACGCGGATCAATGCTTGCCTGTGCTGAGCGTCGGTTCGGACAGTTCTTCGTATGAGAGAGGGGCGGGATTTTGTGCGAGTGGCGCGATCTCACGCAGAAGCATGGCTTTCATGCGTTTTCGGAAAATAAAATCAGGGCGGCAGTCAGATGCCGCCCTGAAAATTTGAATGTGTGATTACGGTAGTTCTTCAAAATGGAAGTTATCGAAACCGGCGCCAGTTTCCCAGTTGCTCACGTACAGTCCAACCTGTCCGCTCCCGCTGGGAAGATCAACGATACGACTGAAGTTTCCGTTGATGGTAATGGATAGTGCGGAGTCCTGCATGAGAACCTCGACACTATTAATGCCTCTTCCAGCGACCAATCCGCCTTTGGTCCAATTGCCGATGAGAGTTTCCCATCCCCATCCGCCCCCCGCACTTGGGTCGAAGCTGAAAACGTTGTAAACCAACCAGGAGGAAATTGCCAGGTAGATGTTTTCCTTTTGGTCGTCGCGAAGAACCAGGCCGTAGCCAAAATTCGAATTCCCTTCCACGTACCAGATGTCCGCCGACATTTTGTAATTCGAAACGGTTCCGCAGTCACTGCAGAGAGCGGCAAAGGGTTCATAGGAGTCGACCATAGGGAATGAGCCAATCGTTAATTCTCCGCCGTTGATAACACATTTATCGCACTTAAATCTTCCGGCATCCGTGCTGAAATCATCATCCACGACCACAGGACCAGGAGTGGGAGTGATGGTCGGCACGGGGGTGTCGGTGGGCGGTACCGAAGTCGGTGGCACGGCTGTGGGCGGCGCCACAGTCGGTGGGGCGGCTGTGGGCTGGATCACGGGGGCCGCGGTCGGTTGGGCCGCGGTCGGGCCGATCGAGCAACTTAAGATCAGCACAAATAGCACGACCAACCAGGGTAAACGAGTGAACTTTCTGATTTGCATTCTTCCTCCTTTATGGAAACGAAACTGGGATTGGGTGCGGGTATTCCTTTCAACCCTCGGTCATAGTATAGCACGCCTGTCAAGTTCCTCGGCCCATTTTTTGCGCCTGCAAGGGCAATTCTTCCCAGGCAAACGGCTTTCATGTTTATGTTTTAAAACAGGAAGGGGATAAACATCCTGGTTGTCTTTTAAAAACAAATTTGTCATTGATCCAATCAAAAACGAAATCGGTTTCATCGGGTCATCCTTCGGCGAAGCGGACGGGGCAATGATCCCCCGAATTCGAGAGATGCAAATACGTAGACAAATCCCGCTAAACGGATAGAATCAAGGTATCGTACACACTTGTGTACCTGTCTACCTATCACGGTACTGTGGGCTGATTCGGATTGACCGCGCGCACGATGAGATCGGAGAACGAGACAGTGATGGGCGAATCCTCCGAGGCGCGCACGAAGACTCCCAGCGTGCCGCTCGGCATGACGGGATCGCTCACGGTGAATTGGTAATGGCCGTTCAGGAAGAAGCGCATCTCGCGTCCCACCGCCCAGACGGCGATCTTAACCTCGGACGGGCCGCCGTGCGGAGCGTCAATGGTTGGAAAGGGCATTTGAAGCGGGGTGCGCGAGCTGTTGGTGACGCGGTCGGCATTGATCTCCCCGTTGCAATTCAGAGTGAAACGATAGTAGGAGACAGAGGCGGCGCGCAAGAGGAACCCGTACTCGTCCGCGCCGCGGCACAGGGAGAGGTGCGCGGTGATCTCGGCGTAGAAATCGCTGACGAGCAGTTCCTGGTGCAGGCTGATCTGGTAGACACCGGGCGAGGCGGCCAGGGTCAATTCTCCTTCGCGGACGGAGTCCGTGCCGAGATCGGACCAGTTGGCGGGATCGGTAAAATCGTCAGTGTAGAGGATGGCGCCGAGGCCGGGCAAAAGATCGGGGGTGGCGGTGGCGAGGGTCAACGCGGAGGGGGTGGGAGTCTCAGTCGGCGGGAACCAGACCACAGTCGGGGAAAGAAGCGGGGTGGGCGTCGGCGGGCGCGGCGTGGCAGTCCCGAGAGTCGGCCTTTCCAGCGCGGAGCAGGCGGTGAGGATGAGTCCGCAAAAAACAATGATAAGCAATCCCCGCGCGGGGTGATTAGTGAGTTTCATCTGAAATCTCTGGACGAACAACGGTGTTGATTCACAAGAGGTATTGTACAATAGTGTAGCGCAAGATACTATCTTGCGCTACTACTTGCTCAGGAGAATCTCATGACCGAAATGTCTGTGTTGGTGACGGGCGCGTGCGGCGAAATCGGGCAGGCGCTGGTGCAGGGACTGTCGGGGCGCAACGGCTATCGCATCGTGACCGCCGACCTGGCGCCGCTTCCCGATTCGATCCGGGCTTTGTCCGCCGAACACGTGCAGGGCGATCTCGTCAACCGCATCAAGCAGTTCTACGATTACGATTTCGACATCATCTATCACCTGGCCGCCTCGCTCTCGTCGAAGGCGGAAGTGGCCACCGAGGAGGCGCACCGCATCAACGTGGAGGGGACGATGCAGTTGCTGATGCTGGCGGCCTACAAATCCGAGAAGTATCACAAGTCGGTCAAGTTCCTTTTCCCCAGTTCGATTGCCGCGTATGGGATGCCCGACCTGGCGGCGAAAAATTCGGCGGGACGCGTCAAGGAGGAGGAGTGGGACGTTCCCCACACGATGTATGGATGCAACAAACTGTATTGCGAAAAACTGGGGATTTATCACAGCCGCTTCTACGGACAGCGACATCTCGACCCGAACCCGCCGGTCATGCTGGACTTTCGCGCGATCCGGTTCCCGGGCCTGGTCTCCGCCTTTACGCTTCCCAGCGGCGGGACGAGCGACTACGGTCCCGAGATGCTTCATGCCGCCGCGCAAGGGAAACCCTATTCCTGTTTCGTCCGCGAGGATACGAAGATCTCGTTCATGGCCATGCCCGACGCGATCCGCGCCCTGTTGATGTTGACCGACGCGCCGCGCGAAAAACTGTCCCAGCAGGTCTACAACATCGCGGCCTTCGCATTGACCGCGGGCGGGTTCCGCGACCGCGCCGTGAAGGCCTTCCCCGGCGCGAAAATTACCTTCGAGCCGAACCCGCGCCGACAGGGCATCGTCGACTCGTGGCCCGAGGATGTGGACGACTCGCGCGCCCGCGCGGATTGGAACTGGAAGCCCGATTACGATGTGGACAAATTTTTCGAGGAGTATTTTTTGCCGGAGATCAGGAAGAGGTATGGGAAGTGAGTTTGGTAGTTGGATAGTTACGTAGTTTGGTAGTTGGTAAGTGGTAATTGGAAATTGGTAAACGAAGAGGCTGCCTGAAGAGGGCGGTCTCTTTTGTTGAAATGGAATGCCTTGCATGGATACCGTGAAAGCGATATAATCACGATATGCCGATAAAATCTTTCGCTGACGCGGCGACTGCTGATTTGTATCATGGCCGAAATACGGCGCGTGTTCGTCGCTTTCCTCAAAATATCATGTCTGCCGCGTTGCGAAAGTTGGATGTGTTGAATGCCGCCCACCGCGTGGGCGATTTGCGTTCTTCACCGGGCAATCGTCTCGAAACTTTGAAAGGTGACCTGGCTGGTTTTTACAGCATCCGTATCAATGAGCAATTGCGAATTATCTTTCAATGGGATAATGGCGCGGCAGATGTTAAGATTGTTGATTATCACTAAAGGAGTATTCGATGATTCCTGAAAACCGCATTCCAACTCACCCTGGCGAGATTTTACTGGAGGAATTCCTCAATCCTCTTGGCCTTTCACAAGTTGCTTTCGCTGAGCATATTGGTGTCCCTGTTCAACGAGTCAATGAGATCGCGCGCGGCAAGCGCGGCGTCACACCTGAAACTGCCTGGTTGTTCGCCGAGGCGTTTGGCACTTCCCCCGAATTCTGGCTGAATTTGCAAGCAAACCATGATCTCGCCTTGTTTCGTCCCAAGCGGACGGTGACGCGCATTCCCGTTGCCGCGTAAGAAGTGATGAACTAATGAAGAGACCGCCTGAGGAGGGCGGTCTCTTTTACAAGTGTTATGCAAATTCGAGAAAATGCGGCGGCGCGTAGAGGCGGCGTTTACGCATTGGTTCGGGAGACTGGGTCTCGCATAATGCGCGCAAGCGTTTCATTCTGGATGCAGATTCGAGCATGAAGAAGGGTTCGGAAAGCGGACCTATTTCCTTCGCCCATGAGGGAGGTTTTTCCTTTTGCCGTTCTGCCAGCAACTCAACTATCGAGGCGGAAATAACCAGTAAGCGCCCGTCGGAAAAAGTTGGATGGGGAATATCGCGGATGCGGACATTAGAGCGCACCAAATCCTGCACAAGACTACGCAGGCGCAAATGGTCCCGTTCTAAAGCGGCATGAGCGATTTGCTCGAGTAATTCCTTGTCTCTATTTTACCCAATTCATCCACGTTTTCTGTGTGCTTTCGCGTCCCAATTACCATTCACTATTCACTATTTACTAATTACCAACCTATAACTCCAATATCTGTTCCCTCTCCGGTCCTAGCGACACCAGTTTGATCGGCGTTTCGGCTAGCGCGCTGATGCGCTCGAGGTAGGTCTGCGCGTTCTTCGGCAGGTCTTTCCAGCGGCGGACGCGGGTGATGTCCTCCGTCCAGCCGGGCAGTTCCTCGTAAACCGGCGCACAGGCGGGGAGTCCGTCCATGCCGCCGGGCAGGTCGTGGATGAGGGTGTTGTTGACGGTGTACCCCGCGCAAAGTTTGATCTTTCCCATCCCCGAAAGGATGTCCAGTTTGGTGATGAGCAGGTCGGTCATGCCGTTGACGCGGACGGCGTAACGGAGCAGGACTCCGTCCAGCCAGCCGACGCGGCGCGGGCGGCCGGTGGTGGTGCCGAACTCGTCCCACGGATTCGCGCCGGTGCCGCGCAGGCGCTCGGCAGATTTGCCTTTGATCTCGGTGGGGAAGGGACCCGAACCGACGCGCGTCTGAAAGGCTTTCGTCACGCCCATCACGCGGGCATCGCGCGCGGCAGTGATGCCGAGGCCGAGACCCGTCAGCGCGGCGGGCGCGACGGTGGAGGAACTCGTCACGAACGGATACGTCCCGTGGTCGAGGTCGAGCAGGGTTCCCTGCGCGCCCTCGGCCAGCACGCTCTGTCCCTGCTTGATGGCCAGGGAGAGTTCGGTCGCCACGTCCTGGATGTAGAGCGCCAGGCGCGAGGTCTGGTTCAGGTAGGATTCGATTTCGGCGTCCACTTCCAGCTCGGGCGCGGCGAGCAGGCCCAAGGTCCGGTTGACTTCGAGCAGGTGGGCGCGCAACCGCTCGCGGAAGTCCGGCGCGAGCAGGTCGGCCATGCGAAGCCCGCGGCGCGCGGCTTTGTCCATGTACGCGGGCCCGATGCCGCGTCCGGTCGTGCCGATTTTGCCCTTGCCGCGTGCGGTCTCGTTGGCTTTATCGAGGGCGCGGTGGGCGGGCGTGATCAGGTGCGCGGCGGGTGAGATGCGCAGGCGTTGCGGCGCAATCGAAACACCTGCGGCGCGCAGGCTGGTCATCTCCTCGATCAGGGTGCGCGGATTGATGACCATGCCATTGCCCATCACCGCGGTGGTGTGCGGGTGGACGATGCCCGAAGGCACGAGATGTAATTTAAAAATCTTGCTTCCCACGTTTACGGTATGGCCCGCATTGTCGCCCCCGTTGTAACGCGCCACAAAATCGGCCCCCGCGGCCAGATAATCCACGATGCGTCCCTTGCCCTCGTCCCCCCACTGGGCGCCAATGATGATATTTAAAGACATGCGACCTCCTGCGGTGGACAAATTATACCAGTCGTAGAGACGTTCGTAGTGCCTCAAAATAAAAGGTTACTTTGGATGTCTCATATTCGTCAGGGTGTTATCATTTATAATCTCCTGTAAAAGGAGAATTCCCATGTTCAACCTTCGCAAATCCCTTATCGTCATTCCCGCGCTCCTCTTCATTCTTGCCTGCCAGGCGATCACGCGCCCGGTTCAGCAGGTGCAGGATACGGCTGGCACGGCCGCCGCGTTCGCTACGCAGGCGGGAGAGATTGTCACGCAGATTTCGGGACTCGCCACCGAAGCCGCGCCCTTCGAGACTCTCATGCCGGATGGGTCTGCCATCCCCAACATACCCGGTAACATCTTCGATCCGCAGTCCCCGCCGCTTTCCGAGTGGCAGGGAATCCCCGTCATGCCACAAGCCCTCGCGGGCGAAGAGTCTGACGGCATGTATGTCTACAAAGTCACTGTGACCGTTACGGAGGTGGATGAATTCTACGCCGCGCAATTGCCTTCCCTCGGCTGGGAAAAGATCTTCTCCATGCCCGCCACCGAAGGAATGACCATCCTGCTTTACGGCAAGGATGGTCAATCTCTTTCGGTCACTGTGACAACCCAGGAGGGTTTTGTGCTGGTCATGTTGACATTGTCATAGGTATCTTTGGTGATTACCCATAAGTTCAGGCGGCAGTTGGACTGCCGCCTGCGCCCGCAGTCCAACTGCGGGCGAACTTGACTTGTGGGTAATCACCATAGGTATCCCTCTCGATTTGAATAAAATAGGGCTTTTGCTCGGAGCGCAAAATCTTCGCGAAGCACCCTGCAAAGGGCCCGATTTTGCTCAAAGTCGGAAGACTTTGGACTCCGTGAAAGTGAAAGTCCTGTAAAAAAGCACCCCTCCTTTTTGCGAAGGAGGAGGTGTTTTTTTTGTTCCACAAAGTTGTGCCTTAATTTGGATCCCGTTCCAATCTTTGCAATACGGATAATAAATTGTTAGCGCGCCAAAGTGCTGGGATAACCGCTGGGGTTAGGCGGCAGTTGAACTGCCGCCCCATCGGTTTGGCGCGCTAACAATAAATTCGACGTGACCCGCAGGTTCGAGAGGATGGTTTTCTCCTTATTTAGACAATTCGAGTGGAGGAACTTTATTTGTGATGGCTGCGTCCTTCGAGCAAACAGATTGAAGCGATTGAAAATCCCGCCCACGGAATGGAGGGCCTATGATGTGAACTGATAATGCCAGAAGAACCGCAGGACGCCGCCTGCCGTTCCTTGTCCATTTTTGTTCCAACATTCCAAAAGGAGAAGAGAATGTTCGCCAAACGATTTGCCCTTTCGGGCTTGCTGTTCATGCTTCTGTTCGCTTCGGCCTGCGGGCCGAAAGCAACCGAGGCGCCACGCACTCAGAACGAACCTGCCGCCACCGAAGCGCCGCGCACTCTGAATGAACCTGCCGCCACCGAAGCGCCCGCAATGGAACTTCCCGCCTTGCCAGCAGACCAGTATTATCCCACGGCCATGGCGCCCAACGCGGGCGCGCCCCCCAGTTCAAAAAACAACGAACCCTACGACATGTTCTTCGAAGACTATGGCGTCAACCCGTCCATAGACACGGAAGACGATAACCTGTCCACCTTCGCACTTGATGTGGACACGGGTTCCTACACCATCATGCGCAACTATCTTTCAGAGGGCAACCTTCCGCCGAGCGACTCTGTCCGCGTGGAGGAATACGTCAACTACTTCGAACAGGATTATCCCATCCCGCCCGCGCACCAGGCTTTCGCCATTTCCGTGGACGGCGCGCCCTCGCCATTCACCCTCACCGAGCGATACCAGATGATCCGCGTCGGCATTCAGGGCTATCAGGTCCCGAATGAAGAGCGCAAGGATGCCAATCTTGTTTTCGTGATTGATGTCTCCGGCTCGATGGACATGGACAACCGTCTCGGCCTCGTCAAGCGCTCGCTGGAACTTCTGGTGGAGCAACTACGCCGGACGGACACCGTCAGCATCGTGGTCTATGGGACGGATGCCCGCCTCGTCCTGGACCCGACGCCTGGTTCCGATAAAAGGACGATTCTCCGGGCGATCAACCGCCTCCAACCCGAAGGCGTGACCAACGCCGAAGCGGGCATCCGCCTCGGCTATCGCACGGCCATGCTCGCCTACATCCCTGGCGGGATCAACCGCGTCATCCTGTGCTCGGACGGTGTCGCCAACATGGGCCAGGTCGAATCGGACGCGATCCTTTCGGAGGTGCGCGGCTACGTGGAAGAAGGTGTCACGCTTGCTACTTTCGGCTTCGGCATGGACAACTACAACGACACGCTCATGGAGCAATTGGCCGATAACGGCGATGGCTTCTATTCCTACATTGACGACATAGATGAAGCCCGCCGTCTCTTCATCGAGCAATTGACCTCCACCCTCCAGACGATTGCCATGGACGCCAAGGTGCAGGTGGACTTCAACCCCGAGGTTGTCATGCGCTACCGGCTGGTGGGCTTCGAGAACCGCGCCATCGCCGACCAGGATTTTCGCGACAACAAAGTGGACGCGGGCGAGATCGGCGCAGGCCACTCGGTCACTGCGCTGTACGAAGTCAAACTTTACCCCGAAGCCTACGGACGGATCGCCACCGTCTACCTGCGCTGGCAGGATCCTGATTCGCGCCAGGTGGTGGAACTGTCCCAGGATTTCGATACCGGCGAACTGGCCTATCGCTTCGAGGATGCCAGTCCGTATTTCCAGCGCGCGGTTGTGGTGGCGGAATATGCCGAGATCCTGAAGGAAAGTTACTGGGCTGAGCAGAACACGCTCAAGGATGTGTACCACGAAGCCCAGCGCATCGCCGAACTTCTTCATCGTGATGAAGCCATGCAGGAATTCGTGGACCTGGTGCGCCAAGCCATGCGGATGAGGGATTGATTTCAGCAAATCGCGGTTTTGATTTGAAACAATCCTGACATCCCGTCATTGCGAGCGTACTTCGCGAAGCAATCCCCTGTTCCGAGGAGATTGCTTGCCACAGGCACGCTTCGCAGTCGTCGGGAAGATCACCCTCCTCGCAATGACGGATGAACTTGTGGCTTACTGAGTTTTACACATCCCACCCCCACGCCCTGACGAATGTCCCATATTCGTCAGGGCTTTTTTCCGTCCACCGTCCATCCTGCCTCGGCTATAATAGCCCCGCATGAAGACCCACCTGCTCGTTCTCGAATCGCACGACGATCTCATCTCGGTCAAGGATAAAATGTCGTGGGCCAAGACGCCGCGCATCCTGCTCATCTGGCCGAAAGGCGAGCGGATTGCGCTCCGCCCGCTGGACTTGAAGATGCTCCAGCGGCAGGCGCGTTCGCTCGGCGCGACGCTGGGACTGGTGGCGCGCGACCCGCGCATCCGACGTGAAGCCGCGGTGCTCGGCCTGCCCGTCTTCGCCTCCCCGCGTGCGGCCCAGGCGGACCTCTGGCCTGAATCCAGACTTCCAAAGTTTTCAAAACTTCGGAAGTCTCCTGCCGACCTGCGCGCCCTGCGCGACGAGGCGCGTCCCGCGCAGGGTCGCTGGCAGGCGCATCCCCTCGTCCGCGTGGGATTTTTCGCGCTGGGGGTCCTGGCGGTGTTGACGTTGGCCGCGCTGTTCCTGCCCCATGCCGGGATCACGCTCTCGCCCGAATCCAAAATTCAGGGTTTATCCATTCCCGTCACGGCGGACCCCGCGCTCAAGCTCGTTTATATTACGGGCAATATCCCCGCGCGCGCGACGACGCTCGAAAACGCGGGAAGCCAGCAAATCCCGTCCACGGGCGCGACCGCCGTCCCTGAGTCCGAAGCGAAGGGCGTCGCCCGCTTCCGCAACCTGACCGCCTCAAAAATCCAGATCCCGCTCGGCGCGGTCGTCCAGACTTTGGGCGCGGCGTCCATCCGCTTTGTGACCACGCAGGAGGCGGAGGTGGCGGCGGGCGTGGGCAAAACCGTGGACGTGCCGATCGAGGCGCTGGGCGCGGGCGCGGGCGGCAACCTGGAAGTTGACCTGATCCAGGCCGTCGAAGGCCCGCTGGGACTGTCGCTTTCGGTGACGAACCCCGCGCCGACTTCGGGCGGGACTTCGGGCCAGGCGGCCGCGCCCAGCCCCGCCGACCGCGAGCGCCTCCGCCGCGCGCTGATGGAAACTTTGCGCGCGCAGGCGCGCTTGGAAATGCTTGCCAGCCTGCCGCCGGGCAGCCTGATTTTTCCTGACACACTGAAGGATGTGATTGTGCTGGAGGAGGTTTACGACCCGCCTGCGGGCGAAATGGGCGCGTCGCTCTCGCTGACGATGCGCGTGAAGTTTGCCGCGCAATACGCCTCGGGCGATGATCTGTCGAAACTGGCGACGCTGGCGCTGGCCGCTTCGTTGGAGGACGGTTTTTCCGCCGCACCCGAAGCGCCGGCGTTTCACCCGATTGGCATCCCGATCACAGATGAATCGGGCAGGACGAGTTTCCAGTTGCAGGTGGAGCGCCGCGTCCGCCGCACAGTGGATGCGCGCCGCGTGCTTTCGCTGGCGCAAGGACGCCGCGTGGAATCCGCGCTGGTGCGGCTGAACGAAGCCTTCGCGTTTTCGTCCCCGCCGCAGATCAGGATGACTCCCGGTTGGTGGCCGTGGCTTCCGCTCGCGCCGTTTCGGATTGATGTGGTGATTCAATGAAATTACCGTCATTGCGAGGAGGGCGGTCTTCCCGACGAAGCAATCTCCACGTCGCAGGAGGGGATTGCTTCGCGAAGAGCGCTCGCAATGACGGGTTGTTAGAGATGTTTGAATCAAAATGTGGTTTATTGAATTTATTCGTTCAATTCGCCCATTCGTGTAATTCGCGTTTGAATCTTCTGTTTTGCGAGGTGGGCTAACCTTGAGAATTCTCTGCGTTGACCACGGCGAAAAGCGCATTGGACTCGCCCTCAGCGACCCGACCGCCACCATCGCCTCTCCCTTGACCGTGATCGCGCACGCCTCACGCGCGGTGGATGCCGCGCAAGTTGCCGCGCTGGCAACCGAACACGAGGCGGCGCTCATCCTCGTCGGTCAGTCCTTTGATGAGGCAGGCCTTCCCAACGCGGCGGGTCGCAGTGCGGCGCGTTTTGCCGAAGCCCTGCGCCTCCAGACCAATCTCCCCGTCGAAATGTGGGACGAATCCCTCAGCACGCAGGATGCCCGCGCCAGCCGCATCGAACTCGGCGTCTCGCGCAAAAAACGCGCCAGTCATCACGACGCCCTCGCGGCGGTGGTGATTTTGCAATCGTATCTCGAAGCCCTCCGTTAACTCCGTCATTGCGAGCGTCCTGAGCGGAGCGTAGCGCAGTCGAAGGACGCGAAGCAATCCCCAACTTGGTGAGGAGATTGCTTCGTCGGGAAGTGCGCCCTCCTCGCAATGACGAGAATCAATCGTAAATCCAAAATCGTAAATCGAAATGCGCCGCCTGCCTCTCCTCCTCCTCGCCCTCGCGTTCCTCTGCCTGTTCCTGTTTTTCTTCGCCTACATTCCCATACAGGTCGAGCGCCTCTACGGTACTCCCTCGCCACGCCTGGGCCTCGGCCAGCAATTCCAATATTCCCTGCGCCTGTTCTGGCACGACGGCCTGCTCACCGCGCCCTCTCCCGCTTCGGGGCAAATTTTTACGGTCAACGACGGCGAACCAACCTTCACCGTCGCGCAGCGCCTCGAAGCCTCTGGCATCATCCTCGACGCATCCGCCTTCCTCGATTACATCATCTACACCGGTCTCGACACTTCGCTTCAGGCAGGCGAGTATCAATTCGATCCATCCATGTCCATCGTGGACGTGGCGCGCGCCATGCAGGATGCGACTCCGCTCGATGTGACCTTTGTCGTCCTGCCCGGCTGGCGGATGGAGCAGATTGCCGCTTCGCTCCCGACCTCGGGGCTGGCCGCGACGCCCGGGCAGTTTCTGCAGTCCGCGCGGCATCCGCTAAACTTCCCCTTCCTCGACGGCGCCGCGACCAACGAAGGTTTTCTCCTGCCCGACGCCATCATCCTGCCGCGCGCCACCGACGCCGACGCGCTGGTCGCGGCCCTCGTCCGGGACTTTGCCCTGCACCTGACTCCCGAACTCGAAACGGGATTCTCGAATCAAAACTTGACGGTCTACCAGGCCGTGACGCTGGCCTCGCTCGTAGAGCGCGAATCCATCGTCGTGGGCGAGATGCCGGTCATCGCTTCGGTCTTCCTCAACCGCCTGTCCGCAGGCTGGAAACTGGACAGCGATCCCACCGTCCAATATGCTATTGGCTCCGAGGGGAACTGGTGGCCTAATCCGCTCTCCGCGCTCGATCTGGAAATCAACTCGCCGTATAACACCTATCTCTACGCGGGACTGCCTCCCGCGCCGATTGCCAATCCGGGGCTGGACGCGTTGCGCGCGGTGGCGAATCCCGCCACAACGAATTACTACTTCTTCCGCGCCCGCTGTGACATGTCGGGTTTGCACAATTTCGCTGAGACGCTCGAGGAACACATCAATAACGGGTGTGAATAATTTTGGCTGTCTTGAAAGCGGTGACTGCCCAACTGTAGCGCGAGATACTATCTCGCATTACAACTGTGGTGCGAGATAGTATCTCGCATTACGGATTCCGACGCGGCAAATCCCAGAGATCTGAAAAAGTGGTAGGGGATGGTAAAATGGGGGCGCTGGATATTCTTTTCAGCCTGACCGACCTTTTAGATTCCCAGGTCGAGCGGCAGGGCTGGTCTTTCCTGTCAGAAGATTCACTCCAACGCGTCTGGGATAATGCCGAAGATGCCGTATACGATAACTGGTTTGAATTTGTCTGGTTCTAATGGAATTTGTGGTTTTGCCCAAGAAGTGGGACGCAATACCCACTGTCAGCGTTTTTCACCGGGAATTTTGGCTCAAAAACGTCTGTTTCTTCATCAAAGTGGGACGTTTTTTCACTAACCACAAAATCCACCAGAATCAGGAATTTGTAAACAAGTCCTGGGTGAGCGGGTTGAATTGTTCGCCACTGGAGAAAAAAATATGAGCATCCATTTTGTGATTGAAATGCAAAAAGAGCAAACCGCCCAAAGCGTGATGCGGGCTTTGGATTCGTATAAGGTGCGTTTGCGGAATAGCGTCGAGCGTACGCAGCGGCGCCTGGCCGACTTCGAAACGCGATACCAGGTGACAACCGCTCACTTCCTAAAAAAAATGACAGCTGAGGATTTAGCCGGGGGCGACTTGGAATACGTTGAGTGGGCCGGTGAAGCCAAATTATTGGCTGGGCTGGAAGATGAACTAGGAGAACTGGAACATACCCACTACCAGCTTCCCTGATTATGCAAAAGCCATCACGGCGCTGATAGACGAAATCTTCGAGGCGGGTGGGTAAGGCGCAAAGCCTGTGCTATTTACACTGGAACCTGGCAGGGTGATCCTCCACATCGGCAGACATGGCAGGGATGGAGCCGTTTACGCCTGGCTTTGGATCTACGATAAACCAACCCTGCGCGCGCCAGCCTGCATCGAAACGTACGATATGGGCATGGTGAAAGACCCTTTTCCGCGTATGATCGTGATGAACTCCCAGATGACCGGCAGTTCAACTGCCGGTCATCGCATTTCATGGGGTGTTGCGCGTGCTGACGTAAATATCTGCTTCGATCATCGTTTGCAGGTCGAAGGATAAGGAGAGGGAGGTAAATAGCAGGTTTCATTTGAGCGCCTTTACGGTTTTGGATGGGCCTCGAAAAACAGCCACATCAGTTCTGTGGCCGAGATTTCGCTGGTCGGCTCGGGGGCGTTGGGGCCGTACTTCTGCCCGCCGGGCCAGGCGTGGCCGCCGCCTTGGATGGTGTATAACTCGACGGCAGCGCCCTGGTCACACGGGGTGTATGTATCGTGGACGATGCTTCCGAAGCGCTCGGTCTGTGGCTGGGATGGGCAGCCGTTTTGCTCGACCCAGAACGCGATGGAGTCTGCCACCGGCGCAAAACTGAATCCGCTGACGCCTGATCCCCGGCCGCCGTCGTAGGGCGCAAGCGAGTCAGCCGTGCCGTGAAAGTGGATGACCGGCACGGGCCGCCCCGCTTGGCAGACGGTGATGTTCTGCGTGGCCGCCACCGGGCCGATGGCGGCGATGCGGTCCGAAAGTTCGCAGGCCAGCCGGTAGGACATGATTGCCCCGTTCGAGAGTCCCGTGGCATAGACGCGCTTCGCGTCCACGTTGACCATCGTTGCCAGGTCGTCGAGCAGGGCGCGCACGAAGCCCACGTCATCCACATTGTTGTCGTGCGCGTATCCGCAGCACAGGCCGCCGTTCCAGGTAAAGCCAATCGTTTCCAGCGGTCCCGTCCCGTTTGGATAGACCGCGATAAAGCCGGATTGATCGGCCTGGGCATCGAAGCCGCTGATGCGATCCATATTTAGGGCGTTGCCGCCTCCGCCGTGCAAGATGAGCACAACCGGCATGGGCTGACCCGGGCCGTGGCCCGGCGGGAGGTGGATGAGGTACGACCGCTCGAGGCCGCCAGCCTGCAGGGTGCGGGTCGTGTCCGCGGGGAGGAATTGCGAGTTAGGAGTTGCGAATTGAGAGGACTGGGTGGGGGTTGTTTGTCCGCAGGCGAGGGAGGCGAGCAAAAGAGCAAATAAGCAAATCAGCAAAGGAGATGAGCGTTTCATGGTTGCGGAAATTCTCCCGTCTGCACATCGGCTTTGATGAGCAGGCCGTCGTTGAGTCCCGCACTGTTGTTCTCGGTCTCGCCCGCCAGGTAGACGAAGTCCCCGTCAATGACGATGCCGTGCGTCTGTTCGATCAATGCCCCGCCCCAGATTTGTTCCCAGAGCAGGGCGCCGTCGGGGCTGTATTTCAAGAGCATGATGTCATTCTTGCCATTCCCGTAACTCACCGTATGGCCGGTGACGAGGATGTTTCCCGCGGCGTCCACAGCCACCGCGCGCGCCGACTCGCCGCCCTTCCCGCCCCAGGCCTGTTCCCAGATCAGGCGCAATTCCTTGTCGTACTTGAGCAGGAAGATCTGTCCATTAGCATTGACGATGGTCAGGCCGACTACGTACAGGTTTGTCCCATCACTGGTCATACCATACCCGTCGTTGAAGATGCCTTGTCCCCAGGTGGTGTGGCTGACGTATTCTCCCGTCTCTTTGGAAAATTTGACCAGCAGGGATTTTCCGCCCGTAAGCACGGCGCCGTCGTAGCGCCCGCTGACGTAGATGAACTGATCGTCCACAACCATCTGTCCGTCGGCGGAGTCGAATCCGTTCGAGCCCCAAGTCTTGACCCAGATTTGATTCCCGTTCCGATCCAGTTTCACAATTCCAATATCGCCGCTGGTTGTTTCGCCCGCCGCCCAGCCGGAGATGTAAATGGAATCACCGTCCACAACTAGCCCGTCCAGTTCGTTGTATCCGAAGCCTGGTCCCCATCTGAAACTCCAAACAATGTGACCGTCATTCAAGTCCAATGCCAGGAGGAGCATGTCCGAGTCCATTAGAGCGATCGAATTGTTCACTTCTCCGCCAATGTATACGTATGGTTCATCAACTATGACGATGAACGCCTTCTCCTGAAACTTGTCTCCCCATTGCGTCCGCCAAAGTTCTGTCCCGTCCGACGCGAATTTATAAACGACTACATCGAAGAAAGGCTTCGTGGCGGGTGATTGAAATAATCCCGCCGTGTAGACGTTGCCCTGCGAGTCTACATCCACACCCCAGAGTTGATCCATCCTGGCTTCGCCGCGCGTGAGATACCACAGGGACGCGTTGGAAACGGACGGTTGCGCGGTCGGCGCGACGGTGGCCGGAGCGGATGTGGGTGTGACCGGCGCGCCGCAGGCGAGGGACGCCAGCAACAGGACAAAGACGAACACGATGAAGCGATTCATTTTCTGGACCTCGAGGTTGCTCCGCGTAACAAAAGGCCGTTTCCCATCACCCAGAGCGCGGCTTCTCCCGCGTTGAAGATGGCCGGCTGATGCTGACGGATAAGTTCGGCGGCAGGCTCCCGGTCACCGCACGCGTGTGTGATGACCGGGAATGCTAACTGATGCTACGCAGTTTTCTCGTACCGCAACATTCATGTTGCCTTAACGGGCGAGATAAATCTCGCGGTACTGCGTAAGATGAATTACTAAAATGGAATACAGGGGGAGGTTGAAAAAAGTTGCGGGATGTGACGAGCGAAGTAGCAGTCATCTCCA
>CAYJLS010000023.1:0-33699 GCA_964371065.1 uncultured Anaerolineaceae bacterium
AACGAGGAAGATATGCCTACATCACCGGTGAGATCAATAGCCAGGCAATCATAGTCACCCCCCGAGTAGCAGTTGCCGGCGCCGGGGCCAGCATAATGAGCATACCTGAGATTGGCACCAGACGCATCGTAGTAGGACATGTACGGCACATTGTTATAGCCGAGACCCAAGCTGGCGTACTGGCCCATCCCCGTGCCAGTCTGAAAATCAATCGTGTCACATTGCCATTTCCCAAGGTCGGCTCCCACGCCGCAGTTGCCGCCGCTCGCCACATCCCTGGCGAGATACAAAGTTCCTTTGTAGTTGCTTAGGAATGTATCGTATATATGCGAATAATAGGCAATGTAGGGCGTGCCACTGCTGGTAAATTTTAGCGAGGTGTAGGT
Source organism: uncultured Anaerolineaceae bacterium (assembly GCA_964371065.1). Classification (GTDB taxonomy): domain Bacteria; phylum Chloroflexota; class Anaerolineae; order Anaerolineales; family Villigracilaceae; genus Denitrolinea. The sequence goes on from CAYJLS010000023.1 coordinate 387, forward strand.
GCCAACATCATTCCCGGAGTGAGCGCTATTGTCTGTGGATGCGATGGTTGTGTACTTCCAGCTTCCGCCGAAAGCGGATTCGGTCCAGACAGCCACCTTGAGGGCATGGTTGCTGGCATCGTGATAACTGATCCCCATCTTCCATGTTGGTATGAGACCAATATTGCCACTCCAGAAGGCGGTGGAACTGAACTGCCCCACATCGCCGTTGGTTTTACCCGACAACGAACTGTCGCCGTCCACCACCCGGCACCACCAGGAGTTATTCGGGCCGCAGTTCCCGCCCGAGGCGGGGCTGTCCAGCAGTAAATTGCCATTGACAGAGTCGTAATAACTGATGTATGGGAGCCCATCTGCCGGGTTGTAAGCGATCGATGGATAATAGCCCAGGTGGGCGCTGGTGGTTTTATCTGCCCAGTCAACGAACCAGGCAGTGGCTGCCGAGGATGCACTGGCCGCCGCAGGTGAGGCCAGGGCAGTCCCGCTTGCGCTCAAGACGAGGGCCAATAGCGCAATCAGGGAAATGAAAAGAAACATTTTGCGATTCATAGTAGATCCTTATCATCAGGGTGGAATTTCGAATTGTGGAGGTTTACCGCTTGTCGCATAATTTACTAAACTTATTGGAAGGAATTGCGAGTGGAAATTTGAATTCTGGTTTAGTTACGCATGGGACATGTGTGCGGTACTCTGTAGTTTGCTCCACTTTTCCGGGGAAGTATCACGGATGGACTTTTGGAAGATCAATGCTCCTCTTGCACTCCTTTCCAGCCATCGAACGGGCTGTATGGACCGACATCGCCGCTGGCATCCACAGTTCTACCCCCAAGAGTTATTCGGACACAAATTATTGTTCTTTGATATTCTATATTGTACAACGCTTTCGTTTTTTTTCAATCCCCCCAAAGGGTCAGGCGGGCAGGTCGTCGGCCTCCCCCGCCAAATGGTCCGATTACTGATGCGTGATCGAATCCAACTTACGCAGGCGATAAAGGATCTCCTCCAGAATCTTACGGTTAAAACCGATCAGGTCGGCGAGCAGGCCGATCAACACGATCTGAAAGCCGACGATCAGCAAAACGGCCGAGAGGATCAGCGATTGCACGTGTCCGGCGCTCTGCTCGAGTGCAAAGTAGTATAAGAATCGAATCCCCGGCACGAAACCTATCGCGATCATGCCGATGCCCAGCATAAAAAAAACACGCAGGGGCTGATACATGGCATAAGAGCGTACAATCGTCAGCGTGGATTGAATCAGGTAATGGGGAATACTGCGCATCAGGCGCGAGGCGCGCGTTTGTGGGCGCGTCCGCACGGGGACGTAGGCAACCTCCAGGTGGCACGCGCCGGCCTGGATCAGCGTCTCCAACGTGTAGGAATAATCGCCGAGAACGGTAATTCGCAACGCCGCCTCGCGGCTAAAAGCGCGAAACCCGCTGGTCGCATCCGGCACATTTAACCCGGAAGCGCTCTGCACCACCCAACTCCCCACACGCTGTAACAATCGCTTGGTCAGCGAAAAATGCGCCAGGTCGGCTACGCCGCGATCGCCCACCACGATTTCGGCGCGGCCTTCCAGAATTGGCGCAATCAATTGGGGGATATACCCGGCATCATACTGGTTATCCGCGTCGGTATTCACGATAATGTCCGCGCCGGCGCGCAGGGCCAACTCCAGCCCGGCGACAAAGGCGCGTCCCAGCCCCTGGTGCTGGGGAAAGCGGCCGACGTGATGCACCCCCAAGGCGCGCGCCACTTCCGCGGTTTGATCCGCACTGCCGTCATCCATCACCAGCCACTCGATTTCGTCTATGCCCGGCAGGACGCGCGGCAGGTCACGCAGGGTCAGGGGCAGGGTCTCAGCCTCGTTGTAGCATGGGATTTGGATGATGAGTTTCATAAAAGGATTATATCCCTGTGTTTCTGATTGGGCAACTTCTTTACTTGCAGGGCAGCCAAAAAACCGTATACTATACCAATATTTGGCGAACTAAAAACAAAATTCAGAGGACCAAATCAATGAATCTTCGCAGGATCATTCTGGGGTTGATCGCAGGAGTGTATTGCACTCTTTCTGTAATGTACGCTATTCTCACCCCGCCCTGGGAGTCTCCGGATGAGCCGGCCCACTACCTTTATGTTTCCCAACTTGCTGCGCGCTGGCATCCTCCACAGAAATCAAGCATAAAGCAAACCAATAGTTTTTCCAAAGACCAGGCTTTCATCTCTTCAAACTATGAATGGTACCAGCCCGCATTGGGATACTTGCCAGCGGCAGTGGTTTATAAGGTATTGGCAATTATTGCGCCTGACAGTCTGCCCAAGCAGATACCATCACTTAGTTCTCAGTTTCCCGCAATCCCATCCAGATACAACATCTTTATCCATTCCGACTCGGGGATATTTCAAGTCTGGGATGACGCTTGGGGCCTGCTAATCATTAGGATCCTCTTATCGTTACTGGGGCTGCCAGTGATCTTTGCGGCATACAGATTAGGCGGACTGGCAGATAATAAGAAGAGTGGCTTTCTGGGAATTGCAGCGGCGGGATGGGTGGCTTTTTTGCCCCAGTTTACATTCATTAACGCCTCTGTGCGCAGCGATACTCTGACTAATGCAATTGCCGCGCTCGTGTTCTTGACTGCTGTTTTGATGCAAACCTCCGGAGAGCAGAGAGACAGAAACGCCCTGCTAACAGGTATCTTGCTGGGACTTGGCCTGATCAGCAAAAACACATTCGTCTACATGCTTCCCATTGGATTAATCGCGGTGATCCTTTCAGCCCCCCGTGCGCCACGAACCTGGCTAAGGCTTACCATGCTTGTGTTGGCGCCAGCGCTGATCCTTTGGGGTGTTTACTATCTCGCTTTTGTCGAGGCGCGCGCAGCATTTGCTTATACACTTACCACTGCGCTGAAGATCAACCCGGAACTGCTAACTTGGAAGCACTTGCAAGAAATACCTGAGCCGCTTTTGATTGATTTATTCTACGCGCGCTTTGGATGGGCCAATGTAGCCCCGCCGGCAATTTGGTCCAAGATTGCATTTGGTTTTTGGAGTGTTGGCATTTGCATAACCTTGGTTCAATCTGTACGCTTTTCTCGGAAGCCAGAACTGAGCCAACAGATGAAAATCATTGCGCTTTTGCTCGTTGGCATGCTCCTTGCTTTTATCGGAGTCGTGCGCTTTAACCTTTCGGTTGTTCAACCTCAGGGCCGCCTCCTTTTCCCAGCTCTCCTGCCTTGGGCAATTCTGGGGCTTTGGGGAGTCTGGCAAATCCTACCCAAACGCAGTGAGAAAATCGCGGCGATCCTAACAATCAGCTTCATGTTGCTATTCAACATCTATGCGTTGTTCTTTGCCCTCGCACCAGCTTATTGGCGATAACTCATTCTATCGCTATCATTGATGTTCGTAGCAAGGACTTGAGTTGCGAACAGACAACTCAAGTCCTCATTACAAACGCATCCTCTTCAGGTTGACCGAGCGTTAGGAGCGCTATCCGAGAGACCTTATGGTATAGCCGCTTGGCGACATCGCCCACGCGGCTTGGCTGTCTCTCCAACAACCTGCCAGCGCGGTCACCCAACTTTTACTTCGGAGGTAAGCAGATGGTCATTTCCTGCGTCACGGGGGCACGCGATATGCGCGGGAAATAACGACTATCGAGTCCTTCCATCGAAAATCCGCTGAGCGTCGGTTCTTGGAACTGCAAGCGCACGCGTTGACTCTCCGGGCAATCTGGCGACGCCGGCTGATACACAGGCAGAGTAGGAAGATTGGTTTGCGCCGGTGACAGCGCCGGAGATTGGACCGGCGAGTATGGCGTGGCAGAACCCGCCGGCAAAGCCGCGACGTACTGACTCCAATACGTCCCTAGCGCGCCAATTCCCATTGCAGGATAGGCACACGTCCCGCCACCAGAGGGCCCCAGCCCAGAGTTGAACAATGCGCCACCAAAATATTGTAAATAACTGCTTCCATCACAGAACCCATCGTCAAAGTCCAGACTCCACCAATTCCACCGCTGCATCAGACGGTTTCCATCTGCTGGGTATCCGGTATCGGCATTCGTGGTGTACAGAAAATTGTTAAACGACGGGTACATATAACTGTCGCGCACTTCGGGCGCCGAAAAACCCGGATAGTCCGGCGGCATGTTGACACCATATTCATTGGTGATCAGCGGCTTGTCACGCTCCCCGTGCTGGTTCATCCAGGTTCGCAGGTTCACAACCATCTGCCACGCCTTGTTGAAATCTTTGTTATCTTCAATGGTGTAGATCGCTCCACTCGTTTGGCTAAATCCTGCCGGAATATCGGCGCCCCAACTACCTTTCACTTCCTGCAGAACATAGACATGGATATTCCAAACATCCACCGGCATCGTCGTCCCGTATCGCGTCAAATACTCGCTCCATACGCGATCAAGATACTGACGCCGCAGATCAGTAAATTCGATTAAGCCCCCAATAGCCACTTGGGCGGTAGGATCCGCACCCTTAATTGTAAAGTATATATCATGATACGCTTGCGCGTACACCTCGGGTAGCATCTCATCTTGGCGGCTACAATTGCCACCAGAGTCCAACCAATCTTGTCGTTCGATCTCATTTCCGACGACCCACGTCATTCCCGGCCGGTTCGCCGCCATAGATTGAATCTGGCTTGCGGTCAGCGAGAGGGTGTAGGCGTATGGCGTTACATAGTGAGGATCGTAATTGTCCGCCTGAACGGCCGCGCGGCATGTCGTCCAGGTCGTCCCGTCGTTCTGGAGTTTCCACTGTTTTACCCGAATTGTAGGAAGATATTCCATCCCGTACGGCTGTAAGGCATTTTCCGTGGCACCAAAGTCAACATACCAGCCAAAACGCATAGACGCAATTGTGCTTGGATCGTAATCAAGGAATGAACGACGCGCTTTGCTAATCCCGAATCGCCACAAGGGAGCCGACGCGGTATAGTTTTTTAACACAAGCGGCAGGAAAATCCGATTGGTAGATACGGCTTGCTGACTTGTCAACGGCAGGAAACTCTGATTCGCAGATACAGCTCGCTGACTCGTATTCGGGCTTGGATATTCGGTCGTCACGCTGTAATTCGCGTGAGCAGGAAAGTATTGCCATGCCAATAAGGTCAAGAGCAGTGCGGATACTCCTGTCACAATAGCGATATGCCTATGTGTCATTTGCTTTCTCCTTGTGACTTTCTATTCATTTTGTGGGCAACAATATACAGAATTATCGAAAGGCTTTTGGTCAACATTAGCGTGGTCCACCCCGCCGTAAGGCAAAAACAAGCGCGCCGAGTATGACTACTATAATGCCGCCAATCGCCATAACAAGCGCACTTCCACCAGTAGTCGGTGATGGCTGCGGCACAGACGTCGCTGTTGATAAAACTGATGTGACAGTCGGCATCACTGGCGTGGCTGTGGAAGTTGGCGGAATAGTGGTTGGCGTATGCGCAGGTTGTGTAACCGTCGCCGTTTTGGTCTGGCTCGGGGTTTGCATTTGAGTTGCCGCTGGAAGGGTAGGCGCATTCGTGCTGGTGGGGGGCACAGATGTGCCCTTAACTTTCCCAGGGGTGTCGGTGGCTGGCACAGGGGTATCAGTTTTGGCGCGAGTCGGAACCGTCTGACGCGCGGGTGACTGATCAGGGCTTGCCCATACCATGCTGCTGTCCCAAAGAATCCCGGTCAAAACGAGAAGGATTGCAATCATACCGAATTTCAGCCAAGATCGCCGCATAGCGCTACTGCCTCCGATTGAACTGATATTTCATCGCGGCTGGAATGTCCGCGTTGTTGATCCTGATATTGCATAATGTTCGCTATTATACCTGAAAACAACAAGACACATCAACGACTACGCGAACATTCAATTACCGGCAATTGATCTGCTACAACGACTTGGCACACCGGGCGCAAGGAAGAAACCTCGTTCCGATTGACAATCAACGCCGCTTCCGCAGGCGTAACTCCCAATTGCGCCTGGCACCAATCAAAGGCCAACAACCCTTTGTCCATAATGACCGTGTCGGCGCGTTGTCCCAAAACGTAGCGAAAATACCACAGCGTAAATGTCGCCCGGTCATCGTCAGTGAGCATCACTGCGCTGGCTGGCGCGGCTTGCATAACCTTCTCCCCGAACAACATCGCCTCATAATCCGCTGTCAAGGAAACACTTGACCAGCGCAACGGTATACTCAGCGCCAGTATCACAAAGATCATTGCCCACCCGGCTACCAGCGCACGGTGTCCCCAACGCGCCCGTAGACCGTCAACCGCACGCACGACCCCGCATCCGATTACGATGCAGAAAATGATCAAGGCCGGAATCGTGTAATTATCAGAATCCGTTGTATTATAACCAATCGCAAAAACGACATAAGCGGTCGCGGTTGTCCCCAGGGCCAGCGCCAACCCTGAACGGCGCCGCGCAAGAAAAGTCCATCCGACCAAGCCGAGCAACACGGCGATGGGACCGAGTCCCGTTTGCAATGACCTGGCAATATAAGACAGGCGCGAAAGCCATCCCTCAAGCGGAAAAGAAAAAATATAGCCCCTGTAGAGTGAGCCGCTTACCAGCCACCACCATCCATCCAGCGTCGTCGGGTTTCCCCACGTCACCGCCCCGCGCCCGGCTCTCAATGCAATGTATAGCCACTGCAGAAACGCGAGGCCGAATCCCAAGGATAGACCACTCCAAAGACGAAGCGTTTGCGTTTTCTCGATGTGTCTCGACAATCCCCAAATGATGATCGGAAGCAGGAATATGGAGGTCAGATGAACCCCAAACGCGATGCCCCACACCAGGCCCAGGATCAACGCGGCCCAGGTTGTCGGACGGTTGTTCAAGCGCAACGCCAACCAAATCGTCAACGCGACAAACGCCGCATGAACCGCATAGACTTCGGCGATGACTGCCTGGTTCCACAGCAAGGGCATGAACGCAAGTTCCCAGGCCGCCGCCACCGCGCCGAGCAAAACATCCCACTTACGTTCCCATGCAGACAGCGCTGAGACGGCGAGCGCAAGGCTGCCAGCCGCCAGCGCCGCGCCCATTGCCGAGAGCAGGTTGACTCGAAATGCAACGCTCCCCCAGGGGAGGAGCGTGAAGAGATGCGCGAGCAAGGTATACGCCGGATAGCCCGGCGGATGGCCCACGCCCAAAGTATAGGCGGCAACAATGAGATCGCCGCCGTCGCCGCCGCCATGTGCCCAGGTCAGGTCGGGCGCCAGAGTCAGATAGTAGACGAGCAGGGGAAGAGAAAACCCACTCACGAACGTTGCGATCGGAAGCCAGATTCTCAGGTCACGGGGCGAGCGCATAGACTACTTCAATCTGCCGATCCACATCCAACCGCAGGTCAAATTCGAGTACAGCGCCGGACTGGACGGTGGGGCTGGGACTGACTGAAACCAGCCGCGCCCGAGCCGGTAAGGTTAACTTCACCTTAACTGGCATCGCATCGGTGCCTGACTGTTTCTGCAATAGCAACACATACCGTTTTTGCCCAGCCGCGTCAGTCACAACCACAGGCAAATCGTAATCGAAACGAGTCTGCAATTGCTTGCCGTACTCAACGACAAAGAACTGACCAAACATCGTCCAGCCAGGAGGATCATCTTGCAGTGTTTCCGTTTTGCCATCGGTAACCACACCACTTAGGAGGTATTTACCCAGCACCGGATGAGCGGTTGCTTCGCGCAGTTGACTGCCGCGCGGCACGACCAGGCGCAGATAATCGAAGTAACAACTCTGTGTCAATTTATCGTAAGTAATGCTCGCGTCATATGGAACAATTTGCGTACAAACTATATCCGTCCTTGTTCCCTGATGCACGTAGTTCAGCCCCACGACCGCGCGTCCCGTCCCATCAGGCAGGAGCGTGACCTGGTAATTCAAGCTCTCGCTAACAAGGGGATTGGCTTTGCTAAAGCCCACGTTAGCATCCACGACCATCAAATAGTCACCCACACTTGAGCGCAGTGCGCCATCCCAGCGCAATTGCCTCAACAGTTCTGCCTCAGGGCTTGTGTAGATCATGAGTTGACGCTGGTTGAACGCATCCATCGTTCCCAGACCCAGCTGTGTCCAATTTGCTTCGCCGGCGAGAAGTTTGTCTATTGCCGCGCGCATAATTACGCCAATAAATTGTTTACGCGTGGAATACCACGACAACCAGTCTGCCGACGAACCGATGTCCTCTGACGGATTCCACGTTTCCCTGAGGACCTGGCTGACATTGGCAGCCGTAATGGGTTCGGGCAATCCCGGTACATCCAAGGGTTCCAAGCTGGCGATGAGCATTTCAATCCCTTTCAAGTTCACGCCAATTACGCCGTCCACTTGCCCGGGTTGCGAAATCTGATAAAGGGAGATCGCGTCGAGAGCGGTTGCAGGAAAATCCGGCGACCAGTTTGCGTCGCGGAAAATCCATTGTTCAGAGCCCATATAATCCAGCAGTTGTTGGGGAGGGTTGGGATATTCCTTCGTAAAGTCATCTATCGCATAACTGTCCTGAACGGTCACGGAGATTAGTTGTCCATGGCTAACCTCGAGGCGCGCGACCGCGCTGATGAATCCGCCCGTAGGGCGCAACTCATCCGAGTTCTGTATCAACACCAGATATGTGCGCGAGCCATCCTGTCCCAATAGCCCTGGCGCAATTTGCGCTCCCCCTATGCCGTATCGAGCCAACTGGACAAGCGGGCTTGCCTTCGATACCCAGCCTTCCACGCGCGGCGACAGCGGACCTTGGATGCGCGCGAGCGCGGCGGCCGCCGCGTCAAGGTGTGTCTGCGCGCGCGCCAGGGCTGGGCGAGCGCTTGCCAGCGCATCCAGAATCTGCGGCATTTGTTCCATTGAAAACGAAGACAACTCAAAGTCGCCCAGCGAGGGAGTTAACGCGCTCAACGACTCGTCGGCGGCAGCGAGCGATTCAACCCCCGCGTCCATCAGCGGCCCTGCTGCGCCTGGATCGCCCCCCAAACGCTCGCCAAGCCAAAGTAACGGCGCAAGTTCGCCGCGCAAGAGGGTGAACTCCTGGCGCGCCCCATGTACCTCATCGGCCACAGCAGTCAAATTCAAGCGCGCCGGGTCTGCCGCCATTTGCTGTAAACGCTCCGCGCGGTTAAGTAATGATCGCGTCAGAATCCCCACACTGCCAATCCATATACTAATCAACAGAAGCAGAGAGATCTTTAATCCCTTTACTATTTTTTGATAGTTATCGAGTTTATTCAACTGCCAACACCTCAATGTTAAAGTTAAAAAGCGCCATCACAGACAAGAACAACCCAGAAAGTTTTGAACAGGATCAAGAGATCCAGCCAGATAGACCGGTTGTGCACATAATAGGCATCCAAACGCACGCGCTCGGGATAGTCTACGTTTCTGCGCCCGGATACCTGCCAGAGCCCGGTGAGCCCCGGCGAGACGGATGTGTATAGTTCGAAATCATTGCCATAATAGCGGATTTCTTCCTGGACGATTGGACGCGGCCCAACCAGACTCATTTCGCCGCGCAAGATATTGAAGAACTGCGGCAATTCATCCAGGCTCATCCGACGCAAATAATATCCCACTTGTGTGACACGTTTATCTTTGGGATCCTGTTTTGGTTCGTACCCATTCGAATTATTGTGCATCGTGCGAAACTTGTAACATTTGAAAGGCCGCGAATTCTTACCTACACGAACGTGCGCGAAGATTATGGGGCCGGGAGAATCAAGTTTAATGGCCACCGCCATGGGGAGATACACTAGAGCCGTGAAAAACAAACCCAGGAGAGCCCCCATGATATCCATACACCGCTTCGCGATCTGATAGGGCATGCTATTCTTCCTTTTTGTGCGGTAGCGCCGGGCGAAAAAAGAACATGCCCACTATTCCGCCGGTTACACCAATGGTAAATGCCAGGGCCCGCGCGACGATAAAAAACAGCGCGGGTATCCCCAGCGCATTGTCTTGCTGTGCGGCACGTCGGACAAAGGGGATGGCGCTGAGCCACAAACCGACCAAGGCCGCCGCTGCTCCCCATATCAGGGGCGGAAAAACAAATGCCAACCCGGCTAACCCTAATCCCAAATACATCAGCGCGATCTGCGCCTTGAGCAGCTGCGGCGTGTAGGAGTCGCGCAAGGCCTTGCCTGGGTGCAGCCGATAGACTAACATCCGCCAATAACCAAACTTGATTTTGCGGCGCAAATAGGCGCTCCAGGTACTCGGATGCCGGTGGTAGACGACCGCCTGCCGATTGAACACCAACCGATACCCAGCGCGCGCCAGGCGATACGAAAACTCTGCATCCTCGCTGACCGCCCGCGGAAAGGCCGGATCAAAGCCGCCCATTTCCCGCAGCACGGCAAGGCGAAATGCAGCGGCGGACGTGTCAATGAAGTCAATTGTTGCCAGTCGCTCCAGCAAGTCGTAGCGCTCCTCAAACTCAACCTGCGCCAGCCGCGCCACGCGCTCCTGTTGACGCGTGCGATAGGAGCCCTTTACTCCCACTACCCGCGGATCGGCAAAGGGACGCGTCATTTCGGCGACCCACGTGGGTTCCGGCTCGCAATCTGCATCGGTTAACAAGATAATGTCGCCGCGCGCCTGGCGTATGCCCAGGTTACGCGCCGCGGCTGGACCTTGGTGGGGCTGCTCCAGCAACTGCGCGCCATACGCCCGCGCCACCTGGGCGGTTTGATCTTGCGAGCCGTCGTCCACCACAATGATTTCACCTGGCAGTTGCGTTTGTCCCTGTAAAGCTGCCAGACAGGCCGGCAATGTCTGCGCCGCATTGTATGCTGGGATGATAACGGAAATCATTTGGCCCTATTTCCCAGGCGACTCAGCGTGGTCGCCGCTTCGACTAACTTTTGCCAGGTGACCTTTTCACGCCACAGGCAATAACCGCCAATTAGCACCATTGGCACGTAAACTACCAGGTACAGGATGATACCAACTCCCAACGCCACATCCTTGTTTACGGCAAAAATCGAGAGGGTGAGAATTACCAGGTATTGAAAAACCCCAATCCGCCCTGGTGAAGAAGGGACAGCGATGCCGACTTGTAGCACCACCAACAGGAGCAGGGAAGCCCAGACCGGCAACGCGAGTTCCAACGCCAGGAAAACCAGGTAGTTAGTGAGCGCGCTGATCATCCAAGCGATCAGCGACCAGCCAAATAAACCGATCAGCAGGCGCGGGCGACGCGTCACGTCCAGGCTGGTCAATCCATAGCGCGTCTGCCGCACCAGCCATTCCCGCCATGCCGATGGAACGAAACGGCTCGCCCGCTCCACCATCCGCAAGAAGAAATCTCTTTGCCAGACCAGTAGCACGAAGCACGGCGCCAGGATCGCAAGGGCCAACGCCGTACCTCGCGCCGGGCCAGCCAGCCATTCAGGCAGCGCCATTCGCGACAACAGCGCCATCAGCGCAAGCAACAGGAATAGAAGATCTGTCACTTTTTCCACTGCAACCGTGCCCAGGACATAGGCCTTGCTATCTGCCTCGGATTCTCCCATCAGGTAAGCACGCGTGAATTCGCCCAGGCGCGCCGGCAAAAAGGCATTCACCATCACTCCGACGGACATTACCGAAAACGCTCTGCCAAAGGAGGGCGCTTTGCGCGCGGCCAGCAGCAGCTGCCAGCGGATTGCCTTGGCGGCGGCGCTGAGCACGTAGCTGGCCACTGCCGCGCCCAGGATCGGCACATTCACCCGACGCAGCACATTTGCCGTCACCGTCAGGTCAACGTCGCGCAGGGCTAGCACAAGAAAGCCCAGACTAAATACGATGCCGATCCACAGTTGCCATCTTCCCAGGCCCCAGCGTTGCAGCGCAGACGGAGCGGCATGCAGATCTTTTTCAAGCGTATCGCCCGTGCCTGGCGTCAACTTCATGCGTGGCTCATCTTCCCGGCTTGCCAGGTCTGCAACGCGAACATGAGCGCCAGAACTGTCCACACGAACCGTTCCCAAGTACTCGACACCCCACCTGCCCATCCCAGGCAGAAGAATACCAGCCCCAGATCAATCACGATTCGACAGGCAGGCATCTCAAGCGCCTGCCTGAATCGCCGTTTCTGCTGGCTCGCCAGGCAGTTGGTAAAACTCAGAGAGGCGACCACAAGACCCAGCCCCAAAATCCACAGCGCGTTGAACCCGACTAAAACCCAATCAATCATTCGCATCATCCATTTTTTCCATTCCCAGTGCAGGCACACTGCCATCACCTGCAATCCAATGCTCCTGCGCTTGCCCGTACAACCCGGCAATCAGCCCCAGCAACATCCAGAACAAGACCCCCGGCTTGGCCCCCAGCGCCACCGCATCCGTTAATCCATACAGCAGGTGGGCAAGCAAGCCGCCGCCCAGACCAAGGGTCAAGGAACGAGTGAACCCCCTTCGGGGACTTCGCAGGGACCCCCCTTCGGGGACTTCGCAGTGATCCCCCTTCGGGGACTTCGCAGTAATCAGTGACCAGTTATCAGTGTTCAGTTGTAGATGGCGAGTGGCTCTCCATACATCGGTCAACATCCAGAAGGCAACGATATACAGCGCAATGAAGGCGACCAGACCGGGGATGCCCAAATCCAGCGCGGCCTGCAAAAATTCATTGTGGGCATGCGCGATGTCAAATTCAGGTGAGATCGTGAACAGCGGATAAAGCACCGACACCACCTTGCGAAAAGCGTTCATCCCCATGCCAGTGAGGGGGAAATCCTGAATGCCATAGATTGCCCGTGACCAGATCTCCAGACGACCTTCGAGAGTATCTAAAGAGAGCGCCGGGTCGGAAGCCAGGTCACTGCCCATAACCCAAATGCGCGCCGCCTCCCCGCGTGAGGCGAGCAGTACCCCTAAAACAATGGCGAGTAGCGCCAGAAGTGCCAGGCTGTACCAGCGCCACCTGGGGGGCAAGGCGATCAGGATTAGCACAGGCAAGGTCAAGGCCAGGCCAATGTAGCCCCCGCGCGACTGGCTCAGTAGAAAAACCGCCGCGACGAAGAATGTCGCGGCCAGGCAGAGTATGGTCACCCCAACCAACCGCCAGCCACGCACCTTCTCCCGCCAATCTTTTCTGTGCGCACTCGCGTCCCTGTTCTTCCCTGCACCGAACGCAGGACGGTGTGGGGGGCGCGGTAAAAAAAACAAGGCAACACTGATTGCCATCATCAGCGGCAGCACCCAGATCAACGCCCCGACTACCTCGTTGGGATGGAGGCCCGATTCAGCGCCTTGTAACCCCGTGATAAACCTGGGTAAACGGGCTGTCAATGCATTAAATAGGGTAATTTTGGAAGTAAACCACCTTGCGCCGAAAACTCCCAGCGCGGCAATTCCCAAGCCGATCCCTAAAAAGGCCAGCAAACTCAGGATCCAGCCGCGTGGGCGCCCTGCCTCGCGCGCCACTGCAAAGAAAACGCCGATCCCCAGCACCATCCCGCTGATCTTCGGCAGACTAATGACAACATCATACGTGGCCCACAGGCTGACCAGCACCATGCAGAACATCAGCAGCAACGTCGCGTTGAGCGGCGTGCGCGGCAGCGGCTCGCGGCCTGCCAGCCAGGCGACGAGCCACAGCGCAGGTACGACCAACATGATCGGGCTGCGTTCCGCCGTCGGGAACAGCAAAAAAGGCGTTGCCGCCAGCAGCAACGCCCAGTGCCACCTATCGAGGAAAGAAGCGATACGCCGAATTATCATTTGGAGTTACACCAGAATCAGGCCATCAGCGCTTGACTGAGTTCGGCAACAACGGTGCGAATCTGTTCCTCTGTGATGTCACTAAACATTGGCAATGAAAGAATCTTGGGACCCAACGCTGTGCTAATCGGGAAATCTTCGGGCTTGTAACCCAAGCGCGCATACGCTGGTTGTTGGTGTAACGGGATGGGATAATGAATCCCGGTTTCAACACCCTGCGCCTTCAGCGCAGCTTGCGCTCGATCTCGATTTGGAATTTGGATCACATATAAGTGATAAACCGGTTCTACATCCGGCAGAACATAGGGCCTAACCACACCTGGCACATTTGCCAGTAACTGATCATACATGGTTGCCGCGCGCCGACGCGCCGCATTCCACTCATCCAAGTGCGGCAATTTGACGCCAAGGACCGCCGCCTGCAAGTTATCCAAACGACGGCAGTAACCTTCGATCTCATGCACGTATTTTTCGTGTGAACCATGATTCCGTAACAGTTTGACACGGTCAGCAATTTCAGCATCGTCGGTAATCACGGCGCCGCCGTCGCCGTAGGCGCCCAAATTTTTGCCGGGGTAGAAACTAAAGCAAGCGACATCGCCAAACGTGCCTACTCTCTGGCCATGATACCTGGCGCCATGCGCCTGAGCGCAATCCTCGATCACTTTCAATCCATGCTTGCGCGCGATCTCCATAATTGGATTCATGTCGGCGGGTTGTCCGTATAGATGTACCGGAATCAAGGCTTTTGTCTGCGGCGTGAGCGCCGATTCGATTTGGGCTGGGTCCATATTGTACGTATGCGGATCCGCATCCACCAGCCGAATACTTGCGCCAGCGCAGGATATCGCTTCGGTCGTAGCGATGAACGTATTGGCCACCGTGATCACTTCATCCCCCGGGCCAATACCGCAGGCGCGAATGGCCAATTCAAGCGCATCCGTGCCGGTGGAGACGCCCAGGCAATGCTTGGCACCGATATACGCGGCAAACGACTGCTCGAATTCATTATGTTCTTTGCCCATAACGAACGCGCTGCGTTCTAAAACCGACTGAATCGCGTCATCCATCTGTGGCTTGAGGAAATGATATTGCGTTTTGAGATCAACGAATGGAACTGGCATAGATAGTGACCTCCTTGTCACTTGATAGCCTTACGCATCAATCTCGCCGGCACGCCGGCGACAATGGTGTCGGGGGGAACATCGCGTGTCACCACGCTGCCTGCTCCCACAATCGCACGTTCGCCAATGGTTACCCCACAAAGGATCGTCGCGTTACTGCCAATGGAAGCGCCGCGCTTGACGAGCGTAGGCGCCACGCTCCAGTCCGCCTCGGTCTGCAAAGCGCCGTCTGAGTTGGCCGCGCGCGGATACTTGTCATTGATGAACATGACGCCATGGCCGATAAATGCCTCATCTTCAATGGTCACGCCCTCGCAGATAAAAGTATGGCTGGAAACTTTGACCCGCCGCCCAATACGCACACCTTTCTGGATTTCGACGAACGCGCCGATTTTACTTTCGTCGCCGATTTCGCAACCATATAAGTTTACAAAAGAATAGATCTTGACATCGCGGCCCAGTTTTACATCGGGCGCGATCCGCAAGGTGGGCGAGTCAGTCACGGCTAATGCTCTCCCGGCCCCCGCCGTTAAGCAATGACTTTTGGGCTGTCTCCAACACTCGCACGACTTTCACGCCCATCCATGCGTCACTGCACGCTCTCTCTCCAGTTCGGATCCAGTTAATAAGTGATTCGCACTCTGCGCGCAACGGTTCTTTCCATTCGAAAGATACAACTGTTTCAGGACCATGCCGGTAGGACATGTTGAATTCCTCCAGTGTATCCGAGTATGGAGGCGCATCTACACCTTTGTCGTACAAAATCACCTTGTTGTCGGCAATATCATCATACACCAACATTTTTTTGCTGCCGATTACAGTGATTCGGCGCGCTTTGACCGGGTCAAGCCAGGACAGGCGCAGATTGGCGAGGAGGTCATCGGCAAAATGCAATGTCACGTAAGCCACCTCGTGGATGCCGCGCTCTTTTTGAATATACACACCACCGTTGGCATTCACCTGAAGAGGTTCCTGTCCAAGAATATGTAACAGGATCGAGATATCGTGCGGGGCCAGGTCCCACATCACGTTGACATCCGGCTGCAACAGACCCAGGTTCACACGCGTCGCACTAATATAATACACCCTTCCCAATTCGCCGCTTGCAATTAAGTCGCGTACAGCATTAACGGCCGGGTTATGTTGGAACGTATGCCCTACCATCGCGGCCAAACCCAGACGATCGGCGGTTTCAGCGATTTCGACGGCCTGCCACACCGTCGCGGCCAGGGGCTTTTCTATCAACACATGCTTTCCGGCCTTCAAAGCCTCCATTGCCAATGGGTGATGGGTAAAAACGGGCGTGGCAATCACCACGGCTTCCACATCCGACTGAAGAATATCATGATAATCTTGCGTGGATTTCGTGCCCGGATACAATTCCCGCATATGCGCCAGGCGATCCTCGCGAAAATCAGACACCCAGGCCAGTTCCGCTTCGGGCATTTCGTGGAAATTCCGGGCCAATTTTGGTCCCCAATAGCCACATCCGATCACGCCAATTTTGATTGGGTTCATTTTTCCTCCATTCATGCTTTTGATTTGAGACACGCTAGCCGGCTCCCTTACCGGTAACAACGGCGAGCGGCGTCTGTAATAGAATCCTAATATCGAGCCAAAACGACTGCGTTTCGATATATCGTATATCCATCCGCACCATTTCGTCAAAGCCGACACGGTTACGTCCTTTGACCTGCCACGTCCCAGTGATGCCGGGGATGGCTTCGAGACGCCGCTTGTGCCAATCCTGATAGAGCTCCACCTCGTACGGGATAGCTGGCCTCGGACCAACCAGGCTCATCTCGCCGCGTAGAACGTTAAAGAGTTGTGGCAGTTCGTCAATACTCGTTTTGCGGATAAATTTGCCTACCCGCGTGATGCGGGGATCGTTTTCGAGTTTAAGACTCTTACTGCCCAATTGCTCGACACTGAGATTTTCCTGAATCAATTTTGCGATGTGTTGTTTGTGCGTATTCGTATCGTTCCCGGTTTTCATCGAGCGAAACTTGAGCATAGTAAACAAATGGCCATTTTCGCCCACGCGGGACTGCCGATAAAAGACCGGTCCAGGCGAATCCAACTTAATTGCAATGGCAACAATCAACAACAACGGAGAAAGCAAGATCAAACCAAGCGTGACCGCCAAAGTGTCGAACGTTCGCTTGGCAAGACGCCGCCCGCCGTAGATGCTGGGCTGTCCCAGATCAATGACCGGGATACCGCCAAATCCATCCAATGTGGCGCTGGGGAATGACAGGGCAAATAAATCTGGAACGACATACACGCGCACGCCCAGATGCTGGAGGATTTGGCACGTTTCCACAATCCTTTTGTGCGCTCGCAGCGGCAACGCCACAATCGCATCTTGAACCTGGTGCGCTGCGACAATAGCTGCCATATCATCCAACATTCCCAATACCGGTATACCGTCGAATCGCTGGCTTTGCTTGCGCAGATCGTCATCCACATAGCCGGTCAAACGGATGTTCGCCCACGCGTATTTTCTCAATTCTCCGACAATATTATGTCCCACCAGTCCAGCGCCGATAATAATGACGGCATGGCGACTCGTTTGTCGATGGGTGGGTTTCAAACGATAGGCCCACAACACTACGCGACTACCGAGCAACAGGGCAACATCCAGGAAGAAAAAGAGGATGAAGATGACACGCGAGGTTTCGCGGTAGGTAAGATACAAAACACCTGCCAGCGTGACCGTGGAGGTACAGGCTGCCAAAAAGACATTGAGTAATTCGGCTTTTAGGGTTTCATTACGGCGTCCGTCGTAAACCGAGAAGACGAAAAAATAAAAGGGCCAGATCAAAGCAATCAGGACAAACACTTGCGATGTCAAGATGCGACCGGGATCAACCGCAGTCCAATCTGCCCAAGCACCTCCTGGATGGATCCCCATGCGACTGAGCAATGCAAGAAACGCATCCGGCAGGTTCCCGAACTCAATGCGCAGAGACGCGGCAAGATACAGCATCGTTAACGTACCGAGCCAATCAAACAGGAAAAAGAAGAGGATGCGCCTGGCGCTGAATTGACGAAGCATGGTTGTGATTTCCCAAGCGAGTCAGGATAAAACTGTAGCGCTCGCCCTCAATTATAAAGCAAGAATCAAGGTGAATTTACACCTCTGCTTGCGCCTTATTTTTCGGCGCGATGCGTTCGCTTAAATCCCTGCCTTGCTGGGACCATTCGGTTTTCTTGCGCTCGTTCGATTCTTTTATCAAATTGAGAAATGGAGACGGGCAAACTGTTTCAAGCAATTGAATGTTGGGCATGACACAATGCCCACCAATGAAACCGGGTTGGAAGACCACCGGCGGGAGGTAATTAACTTCCTGTGTAAGCAGCATGGCTTCATCATAATTTGCGCCAAGAGCGGCGCAGTATCGTTCCACTTCCTGCGCCCAGGCGATCAAGAGACCAAAGTAAGTGGTCTCGATGATTTTTGCAAGTTCAAGCGATTCACATGTGGAGACCTGCCGCGCTTTAAAGCCTGCACCTGCCAAATACTCCACCCCGCGTTTGCCCGCTTCAGGAGTCACCCCAGCGATGAACTTTGTATAGTGCATCAATTCCTGGCGCATACGCGTGTGCTTGCCGCGAACTGGGCTATAAGCCACCAAGCCGCCCACACGATCAAAAATTCTTTGCATAGTACCCGGCACGAGAGTCGAGTGAACGATCGTGAACTCAGGCTGGTATTGCTCAATATAATTGACCGTAGTTTCCACAAAGTCACCGACCTGATACGGATAACATACGTGAAGAACGCCGACCTTTCCTGGAATTTCCACAGGGTCAATATCCCTGCCGATTACCGGGTAAGCCTGCTCCAAAACTTCTTTTAGGGGCTTGCCAATTTCTCCAAGCCCTATAACAAGATCGGTCAATCCATTGTTGAATTTCATTTTCCTTTACCTCCAGATAAGATGATTTTGATAGCGCGCCTTAAATAAGCTTGGCACATTTCAAGTCAGTTCAAAGATGGGATAAGTTCTATGGATTCGCCTGAGCACAAGATTTGACCTATGGAAACTGTATGTAAGGAATCCAGCATATTTCCCTTCATGCCCAGTTTGTTTTTTGCAATCAACATGTCGCGTTCGCGCCACCATCTTGCCACCTGGCGCGGCAACGCGTGCCAAAAGTCGTCACGAGCGCGCATTTCTTTTAGAAAGTTTTCATAGATCAAAAAATGATCCGATTGCATCAGGTAATCAGGGTGACTGTTCACCAGAGCCATGCCGCAATATCTTTGAATAAAATTAACTTTATCCAACCAAAGACGAGGGGTTTTTTCTCCCAGGGTAACCATCAAGGTGTGATCCTGCACCAGCGTATATGGTAATTCTATAAAATGTCCCAATTGGAAGGGCCAGATGCTCATTGTACCGCCGGGAATAGGCTCGTAGGGATCGGTGTCAAAAAAGGAAGAGTCGTATTCGATTTGAAGCGCCTGCATCCATTCAGGATTTCGGAGGGTTGACGGAGATCGGAATCCCGCCGCCTCCCAATCCCGGACATATTGGTTAATGCGAGCCGCCTGTTTTAGAAAAGAACTCCTTGACGAAAACAGTTTCCCATCGTGTTTTAAGCCATGCACGCCGATTTCAAAGCCGCGTTTCCTCAAATCGCCCAACAATTTTTCATCCACGCGATAATCTTCAGGCACAAAATTGAAGGCGGACCGAAAGCCGTATTTTTCCTCGAGTGCCATCACTTCCCGCACAAATGGAACGCCGCGTGCAGATTCGACGTCATGGGTCAAAACAAAGACAAATCTTTTTGCGTGGGGCCAGAAGTGAATATAATGCAGGGTCGTTTTCCAACCATAATCCATATAAGCTCGAATTAATTGAAACTGAAAAACCGCGTACCGATCTTCAATGGGCCATCTCAGCAAAGTTTGCTTTGTCTGTTTTTTGGAGGCGACTTTATGCAATAAGAGGCGAAACCATGACGGAAAGAGCGGACGCACCTGGTAATAGAATTGTCTAAATTGGGAAAGGCCAAAATGGCCGTCGCCGAACTGTCTCTCGCTCAAAATGTCGGATACTATATCCGTTAATTCTGCGTTATGCGTTTCCAACGGCAAACCCGTCAAATATTGCACCGTATTTTGAAATGCCGCCTGCCAATCTTCGGGTCGCGGTTGCTCGTCCAATAGCCCCCATAGGGGTTGAGAGGCACCCGCTATATTGTGTTGTAAATTGACGGAAATTCGTTCAGTAGCTGTTGACATAAAACACCTCGCCAACCAACTGGCAAACCCACAGGGGAGATCGTTGAATAATAGTACTCATCAGACGCTTGAATGTTCCATTTCATAACCTTGCTTCTGGAGGATGATCCACCAAAATTGTTTAGTAGAGCATTTGCTCTTCGCCACCCCCACCTCGTTTGAAAAGAGCAAATCCCTAGGCTGGTTCGGTCCGATCCAATCAGCCAACTGAAATATCAAGGACGAGCAAAATACAGACCATAACGCCTGAAGAACTCCCGCAATTCTTCACCCAGACTATCCAAATGCTCACTACATTGACGGGAGCCTATTGAAAACCAGACCCTTTTATCTCGGTTCCATCTACCTTGCAACTCTTGAGGAACTTCGCCTAAGATTACAATGGCACTTGCACTCGTCACACTGGAATGGATACGGGTTAGCTCTATACTGCTTTCATGGTATTTATTTTTTAACGCAAGCGTCCACCTTGGACATTCACTGTTTTCTAAGTACTTCCAGTCTACTGGAGCAAATTCTTCAAGATATTGACAAAATTCATTTAGTATTTCGATCAGAAACTTAAATTTTTCTTCCTCACTATAACGAACCGCATATTCCTGCTGGCTCTTTATCGCTTTAGCTGGTACACCTACTGCCAATACTCCAGGAGGAATATCACGGGTGACCAAGGCTCCTGTCCCAATGACAGCTTCATCACCAATCGTTACAGATTGTGTAATAAAGACACGGCACGGTAGCCATACTCTATTGCCAATATTCACTTCTCCCAGCTCAACAGGGTAACCATCGAGTTTTGATTTATATGCACTGTGCGTGAAGATAAAAGTACCATAGCCGACTGAACTCTCCTCTCCGATCTCAACCTTGCGTGAGGGGTCAATCATTGTAAACGGGAAAATATGGACCCGATCGTGGAGGACAATTTTTGATTTCGCACTAGGAACTAAAGCGCGAATCAGGGCGGTCTCACTGATGATTACATCGTCGCCAATAATAACTTCTTGTGCATCAATGAGAACAAACGAGCGGATCTTTGTCCGTTTACCGATCTTCAGCTTCTTACAATCGATAATTGTGAACATGCCGATGGTTGTATCGGCTCCGATTTCAACCGAATGGGAACCCGAAATTACGGACCCCAGGCTAATTTTAACACCAAGACTTATCCTTGCTCCCCTTAGCCTGTACCAAAACAACTTCAATGGCGAAGGCAACATACCAATGGTCAACATCTTAAATATTGGCAGCCTTGATTTATCAACGATCATCTCGAAATCCTTTCTTGATCGCAGAATGTAAGATGCCAACAGTAAGAATTTCACAGGTTAGAAAGCATGTTCGCTTAATTAACATCAAATTTCCTCCTAGTTTTATTGGATGATTTGGCGATTATGGTATTTACTAAGTTCACCAATTTACTTTTCTCAATTTCCCAATTCATTTTCTCTGTAAACTGTTTGGCTCGCCTCCGTTTTTCTTTTATAAGATGGGGATTTGAACGCACATTTTTTATCTGCGCGACAAGCGCATTAACATCACCCAATTCAAAAAGGAATAACATTTCTTCGCTCATGTATCTCATCACAATAGGGACACGCGAGCTAATTACCGGCAATCCCACAATAAACGCTTCAAGTATTTTCGCGGGAAATACCACAGCCCCAAAAGGGTCGTCTGAATAAGGCGCTATACAAACATTCGAGCCAGCCAGAATAGCAGGGATTTGATCCTGCGGCACGAATCCATCAAATATCACCTTCTCAGCAATTCCCTTTTTAACAGCAAGCCCTTCAAGCCGTTTCCTATCAGGACCATCTCCCACAATCCGAAGTACCAAATCCGGCATCTCATTTTCAAGCGTCTTTAGCGCGGAGAGCACAATTTCCAAACCATGCCTCTCGGAAACAGTGCCCGCATAAACAATCGTAAAATTGTCTGCGTTTATTGGGAGGCATTTAACCCCACTAAACAGTTTGGGGTCCGGAAAATTATGAACAACCTCAATCTTATTCGGTTGTCCGCCTCGTTCCATTAACAGTTCGCGCATACCCTCGTGGACTGTTATTATTTGATCGGCAAATCTGTAACTTATTTTTTCTTGAAGCGCTATTAATTTCATTGCCAATCGCGAGTTTTTTCCAAAAATTGTTAAAAACAACTCCCGCATCGGATCATGTACATCCAGTATCACCGGGACGCCCATCACTTTTGGTATTAAGGCAGAAAACACAATAAAATCCGGCATATTATGCACATGGATAATGTTATATCCTCGCTTAAAATGCAGGGCCGTTACGAAAAGGAACGCCCAGAACAAAAATGCAACATAGCCAAATATATAACTAAACCATCCCCCCCTGAATTTTTTCATAGGCGCCCTAACGATGCTCACGTCATTAATAATTTCCCTGCTTTCCCGCCCCACTTCACTCAAAGAAACGACTTCTACGAAATGGCCAGCTTCCACGAGCGCGTTTGCCTCACGACGGACTCGATTATCAATTGTGTAATAGGTGTAAGCCACCATGCAAATTTTGGCCATGCTCACTTTTTCTCCCAGTCGGTTGAATATCCATATAACGAAACATATTTACCAAGGTATTTCTCAATCCGTGCTCTGCCCGCCTCGGGTATTTCCTGTTGCCATCGCCCGGCGTGAACCTTATCCAGGGAAATTCCCATCAAACGCTCTTCAAACTCAACACCAATAAAATTGCAAATCTTCTTTAAGCCATTGCGTGGATTATTTGACAATTGTTCCAAACTGACTTCCAGAAAACAATCAGCAGGCAAAGATTCGCGAATTTCAAACCAACGCTGGTAAATCCCCGCCAAACGCCGGGCAGCAGTACTGCAATCCTCGCCTCCCCAGGTGAAATGAAGGTAAGAAGCCAAGACATCGCGCGGGTCACGATAAATATGGACCAGGCGCATGGCTGGGAACAAATTGAGCAACTCGTTTGCATGGAGAATATTATAGGGAGTATCTTCCAACCAATGGGTTTCTGCATTTTGAGCGATATGTGCATACAAATCGTCGAAAAAGCCGCTTATGGTCTTCTCAATATCCTGTCTCGATTCCGGCCCAGTCTCGTAGATCCTACCCCTCAATTGAAAGGGACTGCCGCCCCAACTACCCCGGGTAACAGCGTAAGACAGATCATCAATCAATTGATCCAATCGGCGATGATAAAAGGCATACCCAAAGTTATATCCCAACCCTATTCCCAAATAACGACGCGGTGCGAAACCAATCTTTCGGAACAAGTTCTTTTCAACCTTTTCGAGATAAACAGAAAACGATGTTCTCGATCTTCCGCAAGCCAACATAATTTCCCGAAAATGGCGGATAGTTAAATCAGCATTGTACGGAGACCAATGATCGGAGAGCGCGGAAATGAGGTCAAGAGCGCCCTCTGGGTCCACAATGACGCGCAACTCATCGGGCAGGGAAACCACTTTTGAATGGCAGGCAAGCACCCGTTTTAGGACTGTGGTGCCACTGCGGCCTGTGCCACCAATAAAAATTGGGTTCATTTATCGCCTTCCAAAATAAGATCGCGGTATATTTTCCCCACTCGTAAAGCCTGCTTTTGGGCGCTATTTTGTTGCGCCATTTTGAGACCGTTATCCACAATTTTTTGATATAGCAGGGGGGTTTCCATCAAAGCGATAATTCTTTCGGCCAACTCACCAGCATCTCGTGTCTTAACCAACAGCCCATTTTCGCCGTGTTTCACAAACTCCTTTAAACCGCCGCTATCTGTGGAAATCACCGGGGTACCACAGGCCATCGCCTCCAGCGCAACCAAACCGAAACCTTCGTGAAGCGAAAGGACAGTTAATATGTCTGCCGCAGACATCCATAGATAAATCTCTTCGGGAGGCTTGGCCCCGGCGAAATAAATCTCATCATAAACGCCGAGGCGAATGGCTTCCGATTTAAGTTTTTGTTCTTCAGGACCTGCGCCGACAAAAACAATGCCTATTTTTTGCAACATATTCTTGTCTTTGAGAACTTTGGCAGCCCCGATTAAATATACGCCGCCTTTCAGCTCGATCAACCTGCCTACAGACATAACAATTTTTTTATCGGGGCCCATAAAACCCAAGCCTAACCGCGCTCTCGCCTCGCTTTTAGGAAACGGGAAAAACTGATCCAAGGCGACTCCCATATTGATTACTTCCAGGCTCTTAGCTTCTCCCTGGATGGCGAATAGCCCGACAACTCGATCCTGCAAATAGCGGCTCACACAAATTAATTGATCCGCGTTGCACAATATCCAATAAATCAGCCTTTTAAGGAAGATATTATTTGCATCGAGAGAATGCAAGGGGCCGCCGTGCAGTGTAATCACCAACTTCTTGTTTTTTAATGTTTTGGGAATCAATGCAAGCAAGCCTGCCGGGAAAACCTCGTGAGCATGAATAATATCGAAATCCTGGCGCGACAAGCTGTATGCGAAAACCCGTAAGGCCAGTCGAATGTATTTGGCGAAACTGTATATGCCTTTTCGGCCATCTTCGGTGGATAGAACATCGAAACAGTACTCGCCAGACGCCTCCAGGATATCCACCTGGCGTTTAATAAAAATCCCTGAGGACGGCTTCCACACATTCGGATAACCGCTTGTCATTAGTAATATTTTCTTAGCTGCCATAAACCTCTCCTTGATTATGCGTTAACAGCTTGGCAGCGCCGGCTAAGAACCAAAAATAGAAAGACACTTGCTGATTTTCAAAAGCTGGCGACGTGAAGGCAAGTATGGTAATTTCAATCGTAAAAACAGATGCTCCAAAAAAAATACCTTTCCAATACAGACTATGCGTATTCTTGATTGCGCGAAGAGTTGTTCGGAATACCCATAACAACATCGCCATAAACATCAAACTTCCCAGAATACCAAACTCTACAGTGATGGACAGCCAGTTGCTATCCGCTGTCGATGTCTGAATGTGGTATGTTTCCATCGTTTGAGAACCGAGCAGCACAGCCGCTGAGCCACCCCACATCCCCGGTCCAATTCCAAACACTGGATTTTCTTTAATAACCTGAGCAGCAACCAACACATTACGATAGCGGACATAGTTATCTATTGTGGTCGCCTGAGACAAGGTGCGTTGCTTAAAGCCGGGAACCAATAGCCATACAATGCCAAATACCATAGCGCTCAGAACAATTATGGTCAACACTTTTACATTTCCCTTTTGGAACCATAAAACAACGACAACACCAACAAACAGGGCAAGCCAGGATGATCTTGAGAAGGTCAAAATAAGAACAATCAGCATCATTCCAATTGCAATCAAAAGGCTAATTTTATATTTCCATTGTTTTTTTGGAGTGAGCCAATACCAGCCGGCAAAAACAGCGAGAAAAAACATTAAGAATCCGCCAAGAGCATTTGGATGGGCAAAAGTTCCAAAAGCGCGAACAGAGCTGCCCACGACCCCCAAATTAGAAACATTATTTTCCAATGGCACCGGTACTTTCATGACGACCTGATATATCCCTATAGGGACTTGAAGCAGGGCAAAGAAGGCCGATATCACCATCAGTTTTCGAAAAAAAGATTCGTCAATTCTTGAATTAACAATCGCATAATACAACAAAACATATTGAAGCGGGGCTCGAAACCCAAACAGTACCGAGAGTAACGGCACCTGGTTGATCAAAGCCGAGAAAACGCCAACCAGTAGAAACGCAATCAAGGGGAAATCCAAAGGCGTCCGGTGGTATTTTTTAGTAACCACCAACATGCGCGCAATCCATTCAATCGTGATAAGCGCCAGCAACCCCTCGTCCAGCCAGGTTACCCATTGGGGAATAATCCCCAAATCCTTTGATAACCACAACTCAATCGGTATCCAAAAGACCATGATGGCAAGACTAATTCGTAAAATCATTTAAAAACACCGTACTCCTTATTGATCCCAAGAAACCGGATATGCCCCAATTAGTTTCTTCAGCTGCGCATTGTGCGGCTTATAATAGTTTAGCAGCGTCCTTCTAGTATCGGGATTCATAGGCGGGTATTGAAAGGGGCGGCGGTTCCAGGAAATAATCTTTTGTGTAAATCTTGTCCTGATCCACATTCGCAGGGTGGCTGGCAGCAAACTGCGGCCCCACCTCTTATATCGGGCTTCCTTGGAAAATAAAACCTTTTGAAGCGCAGGAACGCGCGCCGTGTTAGCGCGATTGCTATCTTCGCTTAAATCAAAGCCATCAGCGACGGGAGGAAGCCCCATAAATTTCAGAGCTTGCCCGAACACATCCTTGGGAGAAAACCGAAGATGCTCGGTGAAAAAACTGATTACCTGTTCAGGACCAAACACGTCCAAAAAATATTGCAACTGCTCTGCATATTGACCATGCGTAAGATAAGTCAACTCGGCCCGCTCTGTATACGAACCATGCATTCGTTCTTTTTCCCGATCCAGCGCGTCTTCAAAAGTAGCGCACGATTCCCATCCGTTGGAACGGGCAAACCAGTACGCAGAATAAGCCCGATCAATGGGGTTTCGAAGCACCGCAATCATTTTCATATTTGAGTTATAGTCATATATCCGTTGGACAACATGTGGAAAATACATCAAGTGAACGTAAGCGCCCCCGACAACTTTTTGACCACTATATTTATTATAGAAAACATCCAGATATTTTTCGCCCTGCCGGTAAAAATCATCATACGCAAAGTACAAGACCTCTTTTGCCACCGGCAGGAAGATGTCGGGGTGTTGCCTGAGCCAATCATAAAGCGTGGTTGTGCCTGATTTTTGAGCGCCGATGATCAGAAAATCAATTTTGCGATTCATAATCTCCATATTTTTAAATAAAAAATCTATTTTTACAAAACCGTCTGATATTTTGTCCTACAAAAGTGTAACTTTAAGCATATGTTGTTGATCTTGAGCGCCAGCGTTCGAGATATGCCCTAATTCTCTTATGGGACCTAAATCAGAAACCGACAAACCTGATTGAGCACATACGTTATTATAAAACTCGGATGTCCTCCAAACAACAGGAAATCCCTGCCATTGTTTTTCACTTTTAACCCCAATATTAACATTAGCATAGAAAACTCCATCAGCCGCCAGGTGTTTGCCTACCAAAGAAAGAGTATCCACCAAAATAGCGTCTGTCATATGAAACAAAACTGAAAATGCCCAAATAAATTCAAATTTTCTAGACAACTCAACTTTTTGGACATCAGAAGACGCTATCAATACTGGGTTTTTCCAATCTAAATTTGCTTCATGTAATTCCTTACGGCCTTCAAGTAAAACGTTCTCTCTGGCATCGATACCATAATAATGGCATTCTTGCAGGTACTCAATGATAGGGATGCCTCCTCGAAGAGTGCCACAGCCAACATCAAGCAGGTAGTGTTCTGGTTTTAATCCCATATTCTTCAAAAATGCGATTTGAAAATCCCGTTTCATCTTCCAAAGATCGGCGGGGCCCACCAATTCATGCCGCCGTTCTGATTGGGACTGCAAAAGTGGAACGACACTCTTTATTTTCCTAAATAATTTACTCGTAGTAATCATAATTAGCCTCTTATGTTTTTTGTTTTAGTAAACAAGATAACGAAGTTGGGTATTCAACCTCTTATTCCGTTTAGTATATTGCGAATACTTAGATATGGCAGAGTATTGATCCCTGCATACTTTTTAGCAAAATAAGCATTGCTCAACTGTTGATACGACATGGCAAGCATCAAAGCAGTGGCAACCCCGGTCGCGCCAAAAAAATTAACCAGGCCAATGCCTAGCGTTAAAAAGATGATAATTGAAAAGACGTTGGTCTTAAAAACCAGTTTCTGGTGTCCTGTCAAAACCAAAAGATAGCCGCAAGACCCTACCAGCACATTCACAGCCTGGCCTACACTAAGTATTGCCAAGACAACAGCGCTTGAGCGATAATAGTCTCCGAAAGCAACCGCCAATATTGGATTGCCCCAAAAGATAAAAACGGTTAACACGATTAAAGTAGGCGCGGCGGTCAGCGTTGCCGCAGACCTCAATATGCGTTCCAGGCGTTCTTTTTCATGTACATACAATCGGGCAATCAAGGGCGAAACAATTACATTAACGACGATCAGCAAAAAAC
Source organism: uncultured Anaerolineaceae bacterium (assembly GCA_964371065.1). Lineage (GTDB taxonomy): Bacteria > Chloroflexota > Anaerolineae > Anaerolineales > Villigracilaceae > Denitrolinea. The sequence goes on from CAYJLS010000023.1 coordinate 28,601, forward strand.
TGGTTAGTGTCACAAGACGAGTGGCTATACCGTAAATTGCAACGTCCTCCGGTGGGCGAAATCTTGCAAGTATCCACAAATCTGTTTGCGACATAAAGAACAAGACAAGCGCATTGAGAAACAATGGCCAGGTATATTCAATAATTTCCTGGTATGTTTCATTTACATGGGTTGGTTGCGGCAAGGTGTTCATCTTTCGTTTTAACACCCATGCCGCCGCGGCTATATTGACAATCCCTGCGGTCAGCACTCCCATCAAAACCTGGCGCAAGGTTACCGCATGCTCAATGGCAAGCCAGCAAAATAAAAGAAATGCAACTGTGGTGATATCGGCGATCAACGCATCAAAGATGACGTAAGATCGAATATCCTGAAAAGCGCGAAAAACAGCGCTGATCATGAACTGGAACGTCAACACAATCAGCCAGATGACAATAAAACCGACGGATACGCTCAACGCCGCAGAGCGAAACAAGGATTGAGCCAGCCATTGCCCTGCGCCTGTGTAAACAACGCCGGCTACAAGTATAACGCCGCATGTAGCTAAAATAAGCCCTTTTTGCGCGAAATCCCGAGCGTGATCGGGCTGGTTATTGCCCATTGCCTTAGGAATAAAGCGCAACAGGGTGTTTTCCAATCCTGCGCGGGCAAAGATGGAAAAAAAGGTTGCTAAATTGAAAACAAGGAAATAAGAACCCATGTCCTGAGGAGAGAGCACACGCGCAAGCAAAGTAGACGTTGCAAACCCCAAAAAAGCGGACGTCACTTTACCAAAAAAGGCCCACGCCCCACTACGAAGAAAATAATTGCGTATCACGCTACCATCCATGATGTAACCAAGCTCCCAAAAAATCTGCGATAGGCTTTTGCTCCTTCCCGTTAAAAAAACGGTGGAGTCCTCCATTCTTACATTTCTTTCGGAACAGTGTCGCGTTTGGAAAACGGAACGCTGAGTTCAATTGGGTCATTTACCCAATTTTTTTATACCCTTGAGCGCCGCCGCGTTGTTTCGGTCAATCAACAAAGCCTGGCGGTAGGCATTCAGGGCGCGGCTTTTCTCCCCGGCCCACTCATAGATGCTGCCCGCGCGGACGTAATAGGATGCGTTGGGCGGGGAGATCAGCGCCAACGCGCGCTCAATGGCGGTCATGGCTTGCACAGGTTGTTCGTTCAATCGGTAGGCTTGGGCAATCTCGTAATACGCCGGCGCGAAATCGGGAAAGCGCGCCAATGCTTCCTGATAGACCGCCAGCGCCAGCGCCAGATTCCCGGCCTGGCGGGCGGTATTGCCTCGCGCCAAATACCAATCCTGATCGTCGGGATTGAGCGCCACAGCTTGCGCAAACCAGGCATCGGCTTCTTCAAATCGCTCCTCGCGCACCAGCGCCCGCGCAATTGCAAGCTGGCCATTGCCCTGGCTTTGCGGAGCGGCGATTGCTTCTTGAAATTCGCTGGTTGCGGCCCGCAGGCCATCGCCGCGTTCATACCTTGCCCATCCGAGGCCGATGTGGGCCGCCCAGTCATTCGGGGTCCGGGCGATTACGCTCTCATACACCGTTGCCGCTTCATCCCAGCGTTTCTGCGCGCGCAACGCATCGCCCAGGCGGCGGGACCATACGAGCCAATACTTGAGATTCGGAACACTGGACAGCGACAATCGCAACACATTCTCCGCTGTGCCATATTCCTTACGAACAAATAGGAAGTTTACCAGCGGCAGCGTGCCTAATTCCGGATTCAATGTCCAGGCGGCCTGATACGCCATGAGGGCTTCTTCCAGACGACCGGCTTGTCGTGACTGTGATGCAACCCGTAGCAGCGAAGCGACATCCCCAGCCTGCTGCCAAGTTGCCAGTGCTCCGGCAAAGTCGCCTTGCGCCAGACGAACATTTCCCATCAAGCGCATAGCATATTGATTGCCTCGCGCGGCCTGCGAGGCGATCAGCGTTTCAGCCAGGGCCGGATCCCCGGACTGCAATGCGGCGGATGCCAGCCAGAACACCGCCCGAGCGTGCCCGGCGGGCGGGTCTGTGAGCGTGGACTGCTCCGCTGCCGGGCTGAACGCGCGGTGGGCGTATTGCAGCGACCAGGCATTGATCTGCCATGCCTGGCGCACCGGGGACATGCCCATCAGGGCTACGCCTGCAACAGCCAGCAGAAAAAGCATTGAAGGTGCGCTTTTATTAGACATCATCCTGCTACACTACGGGGACTTCCCCAAAAAGGAGGGGAGATTCGTTGCGTAATATTACGCCAACTCAAATACAGGCACTTCCATCACCCGCGTGGGTTTTTGTTTGTTCAAAATCAACTGCTGGATTCGTTCAACGGTCTCTGCCGAGAAGAGTTGTTCACCTGTTTCGAGACATACCCGCGCAGGAACATGCTCAATGACAAGCAATTTGCCGTCAACATCAATTGTATATGTCACTTTCTCAGGAACGAAGGTTTCTTTGGGGTAAGTGGTAACCATTATTTTCTCCTTACTTTGTACTCGATCCATTGCCTAGGGTCAGGTTGGTAAAGCGTGATGATTTTGACGATTTTGCGGGAAGGGTAACTGCATTGTATGTGTATTGGCCTGCGCGATTTTGTCATCCCGAACACAAGACAACTGGGGCCGTATTTATCCTTGGGATAATCTTCGATCACTTCGCCGTCTGCCATAGCGTCGCGCAATTCCTGAACTGTAATGCCACGCGGGATGCTTTGGTCAAGGGCATGTTTGGAAAACTCAAACTAATTTGCGGCGATTTTGGAGCGAAGTTGGTTAATCATGGTTGTCATATTTTACTCCTTCATTATCCTGCCTGCATCCTGCTTTTCATCCTTGCTGTTCCGCCGCCAATCCATTACCGACAACGCGAAGAGACTCGACCTCAACCCAGCATCCGCCCTTTCGACATCCCGCATGAATGTCGAAAGGGACAATTTGTTATGACCACAACGAACCTTTTTGCTCTTCGCGGAGCACGGAGCAATAAAGAATGTTGTTTTTTTCGTTCAACCTGCCCACTGGACATGTCTCGACAGGTTCGACAACCGCCAGCGGCATCCAGCCTGGATCAGCCCATCCGCCGCCAGGTGAAGCAGGCTCAGCGCCGAAAGTGACGAGCCCGAGTGAATGAGGCATCCAGACAAAGACTTATCCTGATCTTGTGTCGAAGGGATGAATACCCGATCTGGTGTAAGTCCAATTGAACGAACAGGTGGCCTGGGAAATACGGTCGTATCTTATGCGCCCTGGGGTTTTGGGGCTATACCCGCATCTGAGGGTAAAAAACTCAACTCCACGTACAACGGCCTCGCGCCACACAGCCCCTTCCAGATTGGGTTGGCTGCGAAGGATATACCATTGCAAGGTCATTCAAGATACCTGATGTAGTTGAATCCACCCTACTCGTTTTTCCACCAATTCATTGCCAGCACCCCGAAGGCGCTCAACATCAACCCAAGCATTCCGGCCAGGGCGGTATTCATCAACGTCTTTCGCGAGGCCGCTTTCTCTGGAGGCACAGCCTGCACGCTCACGCTTGCCACTTTCGAACTTTGCGCCAGCACGGTGGCAACCTGCTGTTGTATCTGTAACAGATCAGTGTAGAGACCCTGAGCCTGATCGCGCTTCAGGGTAAACTGAGTCAACTGGGCATTGGCGTTCTCCAGGTCTCTCCCCAATTGGGGGATTTCCTGTTCCAGTCGGCTTTGATCGCTTTGTAAGCGTGTCAGCTGGGTTTGAAGCCCGGCGCGCATCTGGGCTGCGGCCTCCAGTGCCTGTGAAACAGTGAAGCCAGCAAAAGAGGCGCTGTCAATCTGAACGGTAAAACTCTCGCTCGCAACAGTCAACGAGCGCTGGCGTAAGGTGGTCAAAGCCAGCCCGTCGCCCAACGCCAGGGGTGTCTCGCCAGATAGGCCGCTCAACCCTTGTTCAAAAAATTGCAGATCATCCAACACTTTTTGAGTACGAACGATACTACCCAACACATTGCCCAGATCTGAGTTCTTACTCCCCAGTTGCGCGCTCAGGGCGTTAACCCGGCTTTGGGATAAAGCCTCTTCCAAGGCGGCCTGCGCCGACTCATAATCGTTCTGTGAGTGCAAAACCTGGGAATCCAAAGCCTGCGCCACGGCGCCCATTCCGTAAGTGGCATTCACCACGGCGGCCACTTTTTCGGCCCAGGTATTTGCCAACAGGGCCGCCCGCTGGGGATCGGTATCGGTTACCTGCAGGCTGAGTTGATCCTTGCCAACCGCAGCGGCAGTTGTCATATCGGCAAAGGTGATTTTTTCCTTCCCGATAGCCGCGACCACCGCCGGGTCACTGGTTATGCTTTCAAGAAGTCCCGGCGCAACAGACAATTTAACCACAGCGTTTAGGTCGGGAAGCGTGGGCGAAATAGTGAGGCCTGAATCCGTTGCAGATTTTGAGAATTCAACCACTGGCTGGCCGACAAACACATACGCCGTCGCCTGATATGTGCGCGGCAGTATCCAGAAACTGACGGCAAAGGCCGCGACCGCGGCCGCCAGGGTCGTAATAAGAATCATCTTGCGCGCTTTCCAGAGCGTTAGGGCAATCGCGCGCAGGTCAATTTCATCATCGTAATCTGAAGCAGATTCGACAGTCATAGAATTTTAATTCTCGCTCATTGAATTTTTTTGAATCAGGCGATAATAGTATCATGCGGCTATGCTTTCGTCAAGAAAATGTCTCTGGTGATTACCCACAAGTCGCCGCCATCGTCAAAACTTGACATGTCTACCCTGACGGGTACTCCGTCCGCAGAAGTCTGATGATCGTGGCTCATGTCTCTATGATAGTTCTCGTTATTCACGGCGCGGATGAGACACCTTCGGCAGGTTTGGCGGCAGTCCAATCGCGAAGCATCCCTGTGGGACTGCCGCCTGAACCTATGGGTAATCACCAGACCCGTTCAATGGCGGATGAGCCCGGGAAGGGTATAATCCGAAGAGTCGTTGGGAGCATTGGACGTTGAAAGGGCAAGCATGAAGATGAATCCGGCAGGCAGGCTTTCGATCAATGCTGATCAAACCAAATGAGCAATTTTGACCCGCCCGTACGCATCTCTGTGATCCTGGTC